>JAYEJK010000306.1:0-2601 GCA_034660535.1 Thermodesulfobacteriota bacterium
AGCTTCAACCAATAATGGCTGCACCATACATCAGTTGTCCCGGTAGGGTACTGTTGGGAGAACAACAGGTTTTATCAAAGAACTCATCTCTCAGTAAAACAATCATTTACACGACCTCGTGTCGCAATAACGTTTGGTATATGCAAAGTGGGCGATTGCGGGCGAATCAACTGTCACGTTACACAAAGGCTGAAGCGGGCTACACCCATTGAATTAACTGCTAGTCTGCCTATTATTTATATACATTGTTACCTGCCGTATTAGTCGACAAATGTTTCTTTGATAATTGCTTTAACTTTTTTTATCTCATTTTTTGAAATATTACCTAAAACTTTTATTACCCTTTGTTTGTCAATAGTTCTGATCTGATCAAGCACTATCCATCCAGTCTTTTTATCATGTTTTATTTTTGTCCTGGTTGGATAATTCTTTGATTTCGTTGTCATAGGGGCAACGACAATAGTGCGCAAGTACTTATTCATTTCATCTGGTGAAATAATAACACATGGTCTTGTCTTTTTTATCTCACTTCCAATAGTCGGGTCAAGATTAACCAGAACAATTTTATACTGAGTTATTTCCATTCTTCAAGATTTTCGTCCTGAAATACGTCGTCAAAGAGTAACTGATCATCCTTGTTATCATGCATTTCCTTGAAAGCCTCCTCCCAACCAGATCTTGGTTTTGATACTGGTTTAAGAATCAAATAGCCCTTTTCGAAAATGATTTCTAGCTTATCTCTGATGTTATACCGCTCCAGTAGTGTTTTACTTAGCCTGATACCTTTTGAATTTCCAATTTTAACTACTTGAATTTCCATGATTTCAAAATATATGTAATTACAAAGTAAATACATTTACTTATTAAATCCAAATAATGATCTGATAAACCAGGGTCGACGCATATAAATTCCAAAGCTCCTGATCTCTTGCAGGCTACCATGGGGCGGTTTTATAGTCTTGAACCGCAATCTCCTGTTCAAGGTGATCAGTGTGACCGGGGGGGTGTATTTCGCAGAATCAGAAGGTCACCGGGGGGTGACTTACTCACCAATAAGTGACTTCGCTGTTCTTTTGATGTCTTTAAAGGTGCCGTCTAAGTGTCATGTAATTAATGATATAGCAAAGCCATAAAGGGGAGGCTGGATGTTTTAATAAGTCACCACATTGTACACAAGTCACCTCATGGTGACTTTCTAAAATTGCAAAAACGACTACCCCGGTATTCTAAGGACCTTCAGCAGGAACTCATTATCCCAGGCAGCCACCAACCGCTTGCTCTTAATGCTCATCTTCTTGGAGTCCTCCACCTTCAATAGATTTAGAGCGATCTTTTCCACCAGCGCGTAGTTACTTGCTGCATGTCCGTTTCTTTTTCTCTGGGCATCTTCCCTGAAGGTAACATCCAGGGTCCAGTGCAGCGAGTTCTCTACTGCCCAGTGCTGGCGGATGAACGAGTTGAAGCTTTTCGCATCTGATTCAACACTGCTGATGTATAATCGCTCCTCAGATGTCTTCTTACCATTGATCTCTCTGCTTGCCGTGACACGAGCCAGACTTGTCAAGCCTGCCCATTGTTCTTTTTCATCAAGAAAATCCAGTTTATTGATCACCTCGCATTTGCGTGTCTCTATTCTGCCATGGCCTTTTTCAACGGTTTCATCTGTGGAGTCAGGCTGTTGTCTGAGGAAAGTGTTCTGGACATCTTCTTTCAGATATCCCTGGTTACCCTTTAGCGCAAGGATGTAATCCGCCTGTTTCTCAATGATCGTCTCGGCTATCTTCTTTTGGGTACCCATGGCATCAATGGTAATAATACACCCCTCTATGTCAAGTATGTTCAATAGTTTAGGAATGGCTGTGATCTCATTGGATTTCTCACTGGTCTTGACCTGGCCTAATACCAGTTGATTGCTATTGGCCCATGCACTTACAAGATGGACGGGTGATTTTTCATGAAAGCTATCTTTTGAACCACGCATGGCCTTGCCATCAATGGCTATTACCTCCCCAGGTATCTTCGTTTCTATCAATGACTGTACCCACTGAGCAAACAGTTGTTCGAACATGCCCGGGTTGATAAGTGAGAAGACCCTGTTGATTGTATCATGAGAGGGAATGCCGTTGGGAAGCTTAAGAATCTTTGACAAGAAGTCTTGCTTGGATTTTCCAAACAACTCGATTGAGTTCCATGACTCAGCCCCACATAGAACTGCTATGATACTTAACACGATGATGTCTATTAGTAGATGTTTTTTATTGCGATGAATACGGGGATCGGGCAATTGAGAGAAATAATCGTGAAGTGAGGTTGCCATTTTGTCGAGATTTTTGTGTCTCAACAAAAATCGCTAGATTTGAATGTAAAACCCAGTAATTGAGGCTCCTAACAATCAACTAAAAGCCTCAGCTTACGCACAATTGTTAATAAACATACCATTTTCACGATTTCACAGACGAACAGGTGTTAACAACCGCAGTGAAATTGTTAATCCCAGTTCATTTTCTGATCTTTATGTGCGTTGGCCCTGTTGATCTTCAGCTTGATTTTCATATGTCAGAATTCGAAAAAGTTCACCGAATACCCGATGAGTGGAGTCAT
>JAYEJK010000307.1:0-2597 GCA_034660535.1 Thermodesulfobacteriota bacterium
TGAAGACTTTTGAAGTCAACAAATCGTTTGACGATATAAATGCCCGGATCAAGACCGGAGAGGCGGTGGTAGTCACGGCCGAAGAAATGGTCGAAATTGTCCGTAAAAACGGTGCAGTCAAAGCTGCCCGTAAGGTGGACGTAGTCACGACCGGCACGTTTTCACCCATGTGTTCTTCAGGGGCAATAATAAATTTCGGTCATTCCAATCCCACGCTCAGGGCATCCAAGATCTGGCTCAACGATGTCCCTGCCTACGGCGGGTTGGCTGCGGTTGATACATATATCGGCGCAACAGAACCGACAAAGGATGATCCGTTGAACAAGGTCTTTCCCGGTGAATTCCGTTACGGCGGAGGACATGTGATAGAAGACCTAGTGGCCGGGAAAAAGGTAATCCTGGTGGCCGAATCATACGGAACGGACTGCTATCCTAACAGAAAAATTGAAAAAGAGATCTCCTTGGATGACCTGCCGTATGCCCTGCTGTTGAACCCGAGAAATGGGTATCAGAATTATAATTGTGCGATAAATCTGTCCGAGCGGACAATTTACACGTACATGGGTATTTTAAAGTCAAATGGACGAAATGCCACCTATTGCAGCGCCGGAGAGTTGAGCCCGCTTATGAACGATCCCTTATACAGAACTGTCGGGCTTGGCACCAGAATCTTCCTTGGAGGCGGCATTGGTTACGTTACATGGCACGGCACCCAACACAAGCCTGCTGTTCTACGATCCGACAATGGAACCCCAAGAAGGCCGGCAGGCACCATGATGGTTCAAGGAGACCTTAAACAGATGTCTTCCCGCTGGATCAAAGGAATCAGCATGCAGGGATACGGCAATACAATGGCCGTGGGGCTTGGAGTCCCAATTCCGGTGTTGAACGAAGATATGGCAGCGTTTACCGGTGTTTCCGATTCGGATATCTACACCCAGGTTGTTGACTTTTCTTATGATTACTCCCACGGAGTTACAAGGAACTATGGTGAAGTAAGTTACGCGGAACTGAAAAGCGGGCAAATTGAGGTGAACGGAAAAGCTGTTACCACTGCGCCGATCTCAAGCGTGGTGAGGGCCCGTGAAATTGCGGAGACCCTGAAGAAGTGGATTTTAGACGGCGATTTCCGTATCGAAAAACCTGTAATATTATTTCCATCTATTAAATAAATATTCGGCTTGATTCCGAAAATAGCTGAAACCTCTGAATTGTAACTATTTGACAGCGTTCACAGGGAGGTGATCAGGCCGATCAGCTATACATCGGTATGCTGGGCGGCCTGATCGCCTTCCTGTGGAGTGCTGCCGAATAGTTACTCTATTGAATAATAAATTTGAGGCATTAAAGGCAATAATCAGCTCATCGAGCGCTGTTGCCGTAGCCTTTTCCGGTGGGGTTGACAGTTCTCTTGTCGTCAAGGCGGCCATGGATGCTCTTGGCCCCGGCAGAGTCCTGGCCCTTACCGCCTCTTCGAGACTGCAAATCCGTAAAGAAAAAGAACACGCCATCTCAATGGCCGAGGAAATCGGGTGTCGGCTTATTACAATCGATGTTGATCTCCTCTCATGGCGAAGATTCACAGATAACCCGCATGATCGTTGTTATCACTGCAAAAACAGGATATATTCCCTGTTTCTGAAAACCATAGCCGATCAAGACATCCCGGTCCTAATGGACGGCACGAATACCGATGATTTAAATAACGATGACCGGCCTGGTCTCCGTGCAATACGTGAACTAGGGGTAAAGACTCCCCTGGCACAAGCAGGATTCGCAAAAAAGGATGTCCGCTACGTAAGCAGACAACTGGGCCTCAGCAACTGGAACCATCTATCCTCATCTTGTCTCGCAACTCGAATCCCCACTGGATCAATTATATCTGAATCCAAAATAGAAACAATTGCCAGGTGCGAGAATTTTCTGAATTCACTAGGTTTCTTCGGCTGCAGGGTTCGACTTTACAAAGACCACGCCGGCCTGGAACTGATCTCAGGCGATATTGAAAGGTTTTCTGAACCAAACGTACGGACCAATGTTATAAATTATTTTTCAGGACAGGAAATAAATAAAATTTTTCTTGATCTTTCCGAGAGACAAGATATCATCTTTTTTTAAACCGTAAACCTTGAAAATTTATAAGGAGATAGTGCGGATTTTCGTTTGACATTCACACATCATATTAGATCAAGACTCACAACATTCATCAGGAGGGAGTATGAACAAAGGCGAATTGGTTAGCAGCATGGCAAAAGCGGGCGAAATCAGTAAGACAGCGGCTGATAAGGCTCTTGATGGTCTTCTTGAGACAATTACGGATGCACTCAGTTCCGGCGACAAGGTAACACTGGTAGGTTTCGGTACTTTTTCCGTAACAAATAGGTCTGCACGTAAAGGTCGCAACCCCCAGACCGGCAAAGAGATACAGATCAAGGCAAAAAAAGTTGCACGTTTTAAAGCAGGAAGCAAACTCGCTGACGCCGTTAACTAGCGCTCATCCGGAAAAATATAATTTCTGGGTGGAGCTATCTGCCTTTAGCGATTAGCTGTTAGTTTAACAGCTTATTTTAATAGTACTTCCAGCAAAACGCTTAGGG
>JAYEJK010000308.1:0-2592 GCA_034660535.1 Thermodesulfobacteriota bacterium
TATGAAATCGCCTGGTCACCGAGCCAAAAAGGAGACACGGACAAACAAGTTTGTCCATGCCACCCATCACCCATCGCCTCCCCCAAATCCGTTATAATCAGAAAATTTCCAGTTTATCTGGGTTAGACTTTGTAGTCAGCGGAACACAGTTGATCAGGATAGAACCTGATTAAACAAAATCGTGTTCCTTATGTTTTTTCGCAATGGCGCAGGCCAGATCAATAAGCGCCTGATAATCATCCTTTGAAGCCACTCCTTTGCAAAGCACGGGCTGAAGCGCCTCCACCTTAAGATTCGGAATCATTTTGGCAAGCACATCCACGGTCCTGCCTCCCCACCCGTAAGAACCGATAACGGAGAGGAATTTTGTCTTGGGCTTTAAAGCATTTGCCAAAAAAACGCAATAAGCGGCGTAAGGATGGGGACCTGCCAGAACCGTGGGAGTGCCGACCACGATTGTCGCCGCGTCAACCAGGGACATGGCCAGCTTCCCTATGTCGGTAACCTCCAGATTGAATTGTTCGACCCTGACACCGTTGTCCACAAGGGCTGAAACAAAATGTTCAACCATCTGTTCGGTACTTCCGTGCATGGATACATAAGGCAGGACAACAGTGTTTCGGGGAGGGCCGAGCACCCAGTCGCGATAGGCATCAATGATAAATTCAGGCCGGGGATATATCTGCCCATGACTGGGGGCTATCATATTAATCTCGTAAGAGGAGAGTTTTTCCAGGTTCTTTCCGATTATTTTCCGGAAGGGCATCATGATCTCTGCAAAGTACCGCTTGGCAGCCTCATAGACCCGTGCTTCATCAGTGACATAGAGATCGCTGGCTGCAATATGGGCTCCGAAAAAATCACAACTGAAAAGAATTTTATCTTCTTCCAGAAAGCTTACCATGGTCTCAGGCCAATGGACCCAGGGAGTATAGATAAACCTCAAGGTCTTGTCCCCAAGGGATATCGTATCGCCGTCTTGCACAGGCATAAAGGATTTATCGGGTATTTTTAAAAGATCCATCAGCATTCCCTTAGCTTTCGGGGTTGTTATCACCTTTGCGTCAGGGTACTTTTCAAGGACCTTGGGGATTGCCCCGGAATGGTCCTGCTCTGCGTGGTGCGATACGATGTAATCGATTTGAGAAACGCCCTCAAGTTGTGTCATGAGTTCGCCGGACATGGAAGGATCGACTGAATCCAGCAGCACCGTTTTGTCACTTCCTTGAATAAGATAGGCATTATAGCTGGTGCCGTCCGGAAGAGGGATAAGAGAGTCAAAAAGACGCCTGTTCCAATCCACGGAACCCATCCAGTAAATGCGGTCTCTGATTTTTCTTGCATTCATATCATTTCCTCCTCATTATGATGTTTGTCTCCTCCATATAAGAATGAAAATTCTTATCACTTAACATATAAATTATGCTATTCATGTAAGTAGTGTCAAGCCGTTATTCTCAACACACGGCCTTCCTGTTGAACGGTTACTGATATCACATACCGGTGACGACTAATGACAACAAATCCAATTAAAGATATTCGGATGCCGTATGAATTTGAGGTCAGCAAGGCTGCCTATAAGGTCCTGAGTGCTGTTGGAAACGCGGTTGCCGCTGAAAACGATCTAAAAAAACACTATGAAGGCACATACCACACATATGGCGCTCACGGAAGCGGGTCTGAAAACCTTCCGCACCGGATAAAGGCACAGGCCGCCAAGCTGGGAATTCACGCAAAATTCGAGGCTGACCTGATTCTGGGATATAAATGCGCTCACTATAGACTTACAAGGGTTGAGAAAGTATCCGGGGAAATAGGCAGGGTGCTGAGATACAGGGTTGATGTGAAAGATTATGGATGTCTTCCTCAAAATCTCACAACAAACATAGACCGGCTCGCGAAAGCCTCTGGAGTTAAAGCCGCGGTAAATGAAGCGGGTACGGCCCAAATCTTATATGAACTGATCGATTCTTTTGCCAAATATAACGCTCGTAAAGGTCGGACAGTTGATATTTTCAACCTGAAATCTGAAGAAACATATACGGAACTTAACCGGATATTGACTTTTCAAGTTGCAGCACGCCGACAAGAAATCGACAACTCATTTGTGAATAAAGTCCCTGGTATCAGGCAGATTTACAGATACTTGACAGAAAAAGCACTGAAAGAGAGACATACCCGTAAACAGACATTAATTGATGCTCTGCAGACCAGATATATGGTAACCGTTCACCAGGGGTAATGCGGGAAGAAAGTTTTTTGTAAGAGAAAAATTTCCCTTTACCGTAGAAGTAACGGGTGCGGAAAGAAATTCTAAAATGCAAATTTATTTCTTTCCAGACCCTTAGGCTGTCCAATCAATGGGGGCCACCACCCCCATCTGGATATGGATTATGCGGCCTAGTAATATCAAGTACTTACACAACATGCAATAAAGTGTTAGGCAAGTATATCAAAGGCTTATTGTGTCGCGGTAGGAATGCCGGTTACCCGGCACCCCCCGCACAGATCCGTACGTGAGGAACTACCTCATACGGCTCCTACCTCAGGTGCTAACGCAGAAATCTCTTTCTACGCACACCATCAAGACTG
>JAYEJK010000309.1:0-10461 GCA_034660535.1 Thermodesulfobacteriota bacterium
TAATTCTTTCCTTACTTCGCATTGACGTTTTTTACACGGACAAACAAGTTTGTCCATGCCACCCATCAGGCACTTACAAAACGAAGAAAGGCTTTCCTCCCCCAAATTCGTTATAATCAGAAATTATTCAGGTGGTTATAATTCATAATTCAACCACAAGGCCGGCCCTGGACTGTTTTAAGGCATATGACGTTCGCGGGAAGGTTCCGGATCAACTGAACAAAGACCTGGCACAGCGCATCGGCCGGGCGTATGCCCTGTATGTCGGCCCCCGGAAGGTGGCAATCGGGCATGATATCCGGCTTTCCAGCCCGGCCATAAAAGACGGACTGGCGGAAGGGCTGCTTTCAGCCGGGGTCGATGTGGCGGATATCGGGCTCTGCGGAACCGAGGAGGTCTATTATGCCGCCTTTCATCTTGATGTTGACGGCGGCATAATGATCACGGCAAGCCACAATCCCGCGGATTACAACGGCATGAAGTTTGTCCGTAAGAACGCAGTGCCTATAAGCGGAGATTCCGGCCTTTTTGAGATAGCCGCCCTTGCCGCGGAAGACAAATTCCGTGATGCCTCGCAGCCCGGCCATATGAAACGGGTCGACATCCGGCCGGATTTTATTGATCACATCCTAGGTTATGTAGATCTAACGGCGCTCAAGCCCATGAATCTCGTGATTAACGCGGGAAACGGCTGCGCCGGACCGGTGATGGACCTTCTTGAAAAACGGCTGCCGTTCAAATTTATTAAACTACAGCACGAACCGGACGGCTCATTCCCCTGCGGTGTTCCAAACCCGCTTCTTCCGGAAAACCGGGACACAACCGCCCAGGCAGTGGTTGAACACGGAGCTGATATGGGGATTGCCTGGGACGGCGATTTTGACCGCTGTTTTCTGTTTGATGAAAACGGGGCCTTTATTGAGGGCTATTACATTGTCGGGCTGCTGGCCGAGGAAATGGTTAAAAAGACGCCGGGCGCAAAAATCGTTCACGATCCCCGGTTGATCTGGAATACGCGTGAAATAGTCGGAAAAGCGGGCGGTGTCCCGATTATGAGCAAATCCGGACACACCTTTATGAAGGAGACCATGCGCGCTGAAGACGCTGCATACGGCGGCGAGATGTCGGCGCATCATTTTTTCCGGGATTTTTCTTATTGCGATTCAGGCATGATCCCTTGGCTTCTCGTGTGCGAAATCCTGTCCAAGTCCGGGCGGAAACTCTCGGAACTGGTCACAGACCGAATAGATGCCTTTCCCGTAAGCGGCGAAATCAACAGCCATGTGACCGACCCGGATGCGGTAATTGAAAAAATCGACTCTGTTTTCGACCATGTCGGAACGGAAAAGGACTACACGGACGGCATCTCGGTATCTACTTTAAAATACCGTTTCAATGTCCGGAAATCAAACACGGAACCGGTGCTGCGGCTGAATGTTGAAACCCGCGGGAACAGGCAACTGCTTGAAGAAGTAACCGCCGGCCTGATTAAGCTCATCAAGAGTGAAAAAGATTTTTCCAAATAGAGAGGGTTAACAGTGGGGCCAAAAAAAATTACCATTAATGCCGACGGCTCAATTAATGTTCCTGACAACCCGATAATTCCCTTTATCGAAGGCGACGGTATCGGCCCTGATATCTGGGCCGCGGCTGTCAAAGTCTTGGACGCTGCCGTGGAAAAGGCGTATGGCGGGCAAAAAAAAATCGAATGGCTCGAAATCCTTGCTGGTGAAAAGGCAAAAGAAAAAACCGGCGAATGGTTGCCCCAGGCGACCCTGGATGCGATCAAAGAACATATCGTGGCCATCAAGGGTCCCCTGACAACACCGGTAGGCGAAGGCATCCGCAGCCTGAACGTAACCTTGAGGCAGGTGCTGGATCTATACGCCTGTGTTAGGCCGGTCCGTTATTACAAGGGCGTGGTGAGCCCGGTCAAAAAACCGGAAAAGGTTGACATGATAGTCTTTCGGGAAAATACGGAAGACGTTTACGCAGGCATAGAATGGAAAGCAGGGAGTCCTGAAGCCGTCAAGATAATCAATTTCATCAAAGATCAGACGGGCAATGAAATTCGGGCCGAATCAGGAATCGGCATTAAGCCTATAAGCGCTTTTGGAACCAAGAGGCTTGTAAGAAAAGCCATTCAATATGCGTTAAAGAACAACAAGCCCACTGTAACCCTGGTACACAAAGGCAATATCATGAAATTCACCGAAGGCGCCTTCCGTAACTGGGGTTATGAACTGGCCGGGGATGAATTTTCAGACCAGTGCATTTCCGAACAGGAACTGTGGGACAAGTATGACGGCAAGAGACCGGAAGGAAAAATTGTTGTCCAGGACCGGATAGCCGATGCCATGTTCCAGCAGATCCTTTTAAGACCTTCCGAATACAGCGTACTTGCCATGCCGAATTTGAACGGAGACTACATGTCGGATGCCCTGGCCGCACAGGTCGGCGGTCTTGGTATCGCACCCGGCGCAAATATCGGAGACGGTTATGCACTGTTCGAGGCAACCCACGGCACTGCTCCAAAATACGCGGGTCAGGACAAGGTAAATCCAGGCTCCCTGCTCCTTTCCGGCGTGATGCTCCTCGAATATCTTGGATGGACCGAACCGGTTACACTCGTGCAGAAGTCGCTGGAAAAAACCATTTCTAACAAGACCGTAACCTATGACCTGGCCCGGCTCATGGAAGGCGCAACCGAACTCAAATGCTCAGCTTTCGGTGATGCTATTATTAAAAATATGGTCTAGTAGTCGATGACATTTGATTTTATCAATGTCATAGGTTCCGGGTTCAAGGTTTATTTGAGTGGAACCTTGAACCGCAACCATCCAACCATCCATCCTTTACATCCACCCTTCCTTCACACCCATCACCCTTTTTGTTCCTTTTTTTTCAATTTTTTCAAAAAATAAAACTTCTTTGCTCCGGTTATTGAAATGACAAGTGTTTTAGTAGTACTATAAAAATACAAGAAGTAAATTCAGGCCGCAGATAAGCGCCTTGTATCGTTTACTCCATACACATAATAGTTCACCAGTGGCGCAGATGCGCCGCCGGCAGACTATTACCGGAGGAATTACCGGATGACGGATCGAAAACAGGCTGAACCATACAAGGATTCCTTGACAGGGCTCAACTGGTTTAACAATATCCCCATTCCTTTTTTTGTAGTAGATAAAAAAAATCGCATCATGTTTATCAATCAGGCCTGCGCCGATTTAGTTGGAAAAGAGGTTAAAGAATGCCGCGGAGTCGGGTGTTTCGAGCTGTTTAAAACCTCTCTCTGTCAAGGCGAGAAATGTGCTGCCATAAGGGCAATGCGTTTTGACCGGGTAATAATCGACGAAACTACAGCAGACCTTGCAGCCGGGGAAATCCCGGTGCGTTTCACATGCGTTCCTTTAAAGGACGAACAGGGCAACATTACAGGCGCCATAGAATATTTTTTTGACATATCCGACGAGATGAGGGTTGTTGAAATCGCGGAAAAGATCTCCAAAGGAGATTATTCCGTAGATCTCAGCGACATCTCGGAAGGAGACAGGATGGGCAGGGCCTTGGCCCATATGACAAAAATCATTAAGGAGATGACGGATGAAAACAAGCGGCAGGACAAACTGAAAAGCGGTCTTGCAGCCTTAAACGATATCATGAGAGGCGAGCAGGAGATCGGGACGCTTGCCACAAACATCATAACCTTTGTCGCATCCTATATTGAGGCCCAAATCGGAGCGCTGTACATAATTCTGGAAGACAAGGCCCTGCATCTCATGGGGAGTTATGCCTATACCCCGAAAAAAGGGGTTCAACGCCGCTTCATCTTGGGCGAGGGAATGGTAGGCCAGGCAGCCCTTGAGAAGAAAAGCATCGTCATTACCCGTGTTCCGGATGACTATATCCATATCACGTCCGGCATTGGAGGCACTATTCCTTCGAATTTACTGATCCACCCGGCCGTTTTTGACAACAACGTGAAAGGCGTCATAGAACTCGGTTTTTTTTCCAAGACCTCCAACGAGGCTATAACGTTTATTGAACAGGCCGGTGAAAGCATTGCCGTTGCAATAGAATCGGCCCTGTCCCATCTCAGGACCAGCAAATTGCTTGAGCAGACCCAGGAGCAGGCGAAAATGCTACAGAAACAGCAGGAAGATCTGCGCATTGCAAACGAGGAGCTTGAGGAGCATACAGCAGAATTAAAGAAGTCCCAGGAAAAACTCGAATCCCAGCAGAAAGAACTGAAAGAGACTAACAAAACGCTTAAAAGAAACGCAGCCGAACTGGAAAAACAGACAGTTATCCTGGAATCGCAGAAAAGCCAGATCGAGCAGAAAAACTTTGAGCTTGAAAGGGCCGGGACGATGCTGGAAGAAAAGGCCCGCGCCCTGGAGTTAAGCAGTAAGTATAAATCAGAGTTCCTGGCAAACATGTCCCACGAATTGAGAACCCCATTAAACTCCATCATCCTTCTGGCCAGGCTTCTGACAGAGAACAGAGACGGCAGGCTGAATAAAGACGACATTGAATCCGCCCGGGCAATCCACTCCTCGGGCGCCGATCTCCTGGCTCTTATCAACGACGTCCTGGATCTGTCCAAGATTGAAGCAGGGAAGATGGATGTCGTGGTTGATGATATTCACATCACTGATCTCACCCAGGTCATGACGCGTTATTTTAAGCCAATGGCCGCGGAAAAAGGGCTTGCCTTAAATATTGAACTGGCTGAAGACCTGCCCCGATACATCCGGTCCGACCGTCAACGGCTGGAACAGATTTTAAAAAATTTTCTTTCAAATGGACTGAAATTCACCCTCCAGGGTTCGGTGACACTCAATATCGGCCGTCCGGAGGACAAACCCGGTGAACGGATAACGCTTTCAAAAGCAGGCTTGAATCCTCAAGAAACCATCCGCTTTTCCGTCATTGACACTGGAATCGGTATCTCACCGGATAAGCAGGACCTTGTGTTCCATGCCTTTCAACAGGTGGACGGCTCCACAAGCAGGCAGTATGAAGGAACCGGCCTGGGTCTCTCCATATCCATGGAATTTGCCGATCTTCTTGGGGGAACCATCAGTCTGACGAGCACGCCTGGAAAGGGAAGCACATTTTCTCTCTACCTGCCCGAGAAAATCGTCTCACCCGTCGGATCTGTTTCCGAACAGGATCAATTGTTCATCCCGCGGGCCGGCGCAGGCCCCTCTGAAATCGAAACTCCTGCAGACCAAACGTCCAGCCGGATGACAGCTATGGATACGATCAGGGATGACAGGAGAGATATCAAGCCTGACGACAAATTAATACTCATAATAGAGGATGATCCCGGCTTTCTTAAAATTTTCAGAGATCTGGCCCGGGGGCATGGTTTCAAATGGCTGGCGGCAGGGGATGGAGAGATAGGGCTGCACTTTGCCGAATATCACGAACCGAACGCCATTCTGTTGGACATTGAACTCCCCGGCATCAACGGTTGGGCTGTCATGACCCGGCTGAAAGATAATCCCAGAACACGTCACATTCCGGTCCATGTCATTTCCGGCGCTGAAAGGGATCCGGATGCCATGAAAATGGGGGTTGTTAATTGGGTGACCAAGCCTGTTAAACCGGAACTGCTTGATAAGATATTTGACAGTCTCGATCAAATGATTCTAAAAAGTACAAAAGAGCTGCTGATTGTTGTAAATGATCCGTTAATAGAGCAATCCATATCCGAATGTATTGGAAACGGAGATATAAAGATCACATTTTCTTCAACCGTGGAAGAGGCTTATAACGCCGTGCTGACCGGGAAATTCGATTGCATGATCCTTGAATTCGAGACAATGGGTCATGAGGGAGAGGAACTCCTTGACAGGATGCACAATACCGGAACCGACCGTCACCTACCCATAATAGTCTTCACTGAACGGAAGTTCACCGAAAATGAAAAGGCCGTCATTTTCAAATATTCCATCACAACCGTGATCAAATGCGCTGACTCCGTTCATAAACTTATTAATGCCACAACCCTCTTCCTCCACCGGGTCGAGGCCGATCTCCCCCCTGAACAGCAGGAAATCATAAGGAGCATGCGCGACCAGAAAGCGATTTTTATGAATAAGAAAATACTCCTGGTTGACGATAATATGCGAAATCTTTTCCGGTTGAGAAAGATATTGGAAGAAAAGGGTCTTGAAGTCCTGGTCGCAAAACACGGTAAAGACGCGCTGAAACGGATTAACGAGCAGCCTGATGTCAGACTCGTGCTCATGGAAATCATGATGCCGGTTATGGACGGATATGAAGCCATACGCGAAATCAGAAAACAGGAAAGATTTGCCGATCTCCCGGTAATCGCCCTGACCTCCAAGGCCATGAGAGGGGACCAAATAAAATGCATCAAGTCAGGGGCCAGCGACTATATAGCCAAACCAGTGGATCCTGCCAGGCTTTTTTTAATGCTGAGGGAGTGGCTTTATGAATGATGAATGCTGAATGATGAATTATGGAAAAATTCCGATTAAATAAACCTTTGAATCCGGAACCTATGACCATGACCATAACCGGTAAAGAGCAGAAAATAAATATCCTCGCTGTGGACGACAGGCCGGAGAATCTCATGGCATTGGAGAAAATCCTTGCCAGGAATGATGTGAATTTTGTCAAGGCGCTATCCGGTAACGATGCCTTGGGCCTTCTCCTGGAAAATGATTTCGCCCTTATTCTCCTTGACGTCCAGATGCCTGAAATGGACGGATTTGAAACAGCGGAACTGATACGCGGAACTGCCGAGACAAGGCACATTCCCATTATCTTCGTAACAGCCATCAGCAAAGACCCGGAGCATGTGTTCAAAGGCTATGAGATCGGGGCTGTGGATTACCTCTTAAAACCGCTCAATCCGGATATCATCAGGGGTAAGGTCGGCGTATTTCTCGATCTGTACCGCCACAAAAAAAACCTTGAAAAAAAGACCTTGGAACTGAAAGAAATGGTAGTCGCACTGGAGACGTCGAAACAGGTGATTGAAGAACAGAACAAGATCTTGCACGACCTCTCAATAAAGGACGGGCTTACGGGCCTGTACAATCACCGCCACATGATAGACATCCTGGAGCAGGAGTTCAGCCGTGCCCGGAGATACCATACAAATCTGTCGTGCCTGATCATGGATCTTGATTATTTCAAAAATGTGAACGACACGTTCGGCCACACATTCGGGGATTTCGTGCTCAAGGAGTTTGCCTCGCGATTATGCAGAGACGCGAGGGAATCAGATATCGTGTTTCGTTACGGAGGGGAAGAATTCCTGGTGCTCCTCCCGCAGAGCGACAGGTTTGATGCCGAGAACGCGGCGGAAAAATTCCGAAAATTCTGCGAAGAAACGCCCTTTGATAACGGCTCACATGTAACATCAATCACTGTGAGCGTGGGAATCGCCTCATTACAGGAACATCACCCTCAAAAGGCCGATGACCTGCCGGCATTTGCCGACATAGCTCTTTACAGGGCAAAGTCCGAAGGAAGAAACCGGGTCAGAACTTACCTCGGACCCTAAGCGAACCCTAAGGATAAAAAATATAACCTATAGACCTGCGGCTTACGAAATGGACGGGTTTTTTGGGATTGTCTTCAAAATATTTCCTGAACCGCACAATGTAGTTGTCAACAGTGCGGGATGTCATGTCTCCGGAGTAGCCCCACCCGATTTCCAGTATTTTGGTCCTGGAAATTGATCTGCCCTGATTTATGATAAACAGTTTCAGCAGTTTGATCTCCTGCTCGGTCAGACTGATCTCTCCGCCTTTGCAATATGCAGTGTATGTGTTGAAATCAATTCTGTTGTTACCAAACGTGTAGATGTCCCCTGATATCGGACTGTCGGGTTTTTCGGTATCTACTTCGGGCCGGCTCCAAGAGACCTTGGTCAAAAGACGTTCCACCCTGAGCAGGAATTCCTCAAGATTGAATGGCTTTTCAAGGTAGTCATCCGCTCCGTGCGTGAGTCCCAGGACCTTGTCTTGAACCGCGGTCTTGGCGGAAAGGATGAGTATAGGGAGTTTTTCGTCCTCCAGCCGGATATTCTGAAGGATCGATATTCCGTCAATGCCGGGCAGCATAATATCCAGAACAATCAAATCAGGCCGCAGCTCTTTCCACTTGTTAATGCCCGAGACTCCGTCCGTTGCGACCTGAACGTCATATCCCTGGAGTGAGAGGTTCAGCTTCAGACCCTCTGCAATGTGCTTATCGTCTTCAATAATCAGTATGCGTTTTCGGGATGAATTTTTCATATAACCCTGAACCTTTAAACCTTTACCGGCATGTCAATGATAAAGACAGACCCGGCTGACCCCGGGTTTGATTCAGCCCTGATTTTCCATTTGTGAATCCTGACAATATTCTGGACAAGGTTTAGACCCAGGCCGCTGCCCTTAGCAGACATATCGTATGACCGTCCAGCCTGGTAAAATTTTCTGAATATCCTTTTAATTTCCTTTTTCCCGATACCGATTCCGTTGTCGGTAAAGCGAATGGTCACGCCTTTATCCTTTTTTTCAAAGGAAATATCAAGACGAGGTGTTTCAGATTCATTGTACTTGATTGCATTGGTGGTCAGGTTCATCAGCAGCATTTCAAACAGGGGCCTGTCGATCTTGAACTTGGATGATAATCCCGGCAGATCATGGATCAGTATTTCACATTCCTGGAACAGATAGTCATTGTCAATGTAAAACTGTTTCACGGCAGAGACAACATCCGTTTCCAGGAATTCACCCACGTAGTTCTTACTCTCTATCCTTGCAAGATTCAAGATGCTGTTGATATTTCCCGACAGTCGTCCCACATCCTGGATCATATAACTGATATACTTTTTCCGGTCTTGTTCAGACAGGTCGTGTTTCAGAAATGTCTCAAGATATAATTTAAGTGACGTGACAGGAGTTTTTAATTCGTGGGTGAAATTATTGATAAAATTGTGCTGTAGACGGTATAGTTGCATTACTTTCTGATAATAAATAAAGGTGATGAATATACCGACAAGTATAATTCCTACAAGAATTGAAAGGACTAGAATTACTATCCATGTATGTGATTCCAGAACCTGATCCGGATCGAGGTTGAATCTTGTAATAAGGTCATTTAATCCTGTACTGACCTCAATATACCAGTAAATATACAAAAAAAGAGACAAGCCAAGGGCAATAATGGAAAAAATAAATATAAGAATCGGATGAAGCAACCACTTTAATCTGGTCATCATAATCTTATGTCACCCCTTAGAATTCGGAGCCTACGCTTACCTCCGCGAAAAATTGTAACCAAATAGTACATGGAACGTAGTTTTTCGCAAGGGATGATGTTATCCTAAGTCGTTTCTTTTTTGTGAACTTGAGTTTGTTCCTTATCACTTGATTATTCAATATTTTTTTCATATAGTACACTCTTTCAAAGAAACCACTCGGCCAACAAACATTTCATTTGCAATACACTGAAATCATGAATCATCCTCACCGATTGTCAGCGGTCCCGGGATTTTTTGACCTTCGCCGGTTTACGGGACATTTGATTCCGCTGCTCTGCCTGTTTTTTCTGTCCGGCTGTTCCGTACTCTTTTCGTCCGCAGCAGGCGAGTTAGCAGACAGCCTTTCCAATGCTGTTTTGGACAACAACGACCTCGTAATGGTTGAGGCGGGGAGTCCGGCCTATCTGCTCATGATTGACGGTCTTTTGCGCGACAATCCCAGAAATGAACCGCTGCTGCGGTCTGCTGCGACCCTCTATACCGCATATACAGAGGTTTTTGTCAAAGATGAGGAAAGGGCGCGGAGACTGTCGGAAAAGGCGGTAGACTATGCCTTCAGAGCCATGTGTGTGCGCAGACCCGATGCCTGTTCGCTTAAAGAGAGCAGGTTTGCTGATTTTGAGGCTGTCATTGCGGATATGAATATAAAGGACGTACCCGTGTTGTTTGCCCTCGGGACGGCGTGGGCCGGATGGATTCAGGCACACTGCGATGACTGGAACGCGATTGCTGAAATCTCCCGGGTTGAGGCCATCATGATTCGTGTCGTTGAACTGGATGAATCGTACCAAGACGGGGGCGCCCATCTCTATCTCGGCGTCCTCTCGACATTAATCCCTGCGCCGCTGGGCGGGAAACCGGAGAGTGGGCGGATCCATTTTGAGCGTGCCATTGAGATATCGAACGGCAGGAATCTGATGGCAAAGGTTACATATGCCCGTATGTATGCAAGGCTTATATTTGACAGGCAACTGCATGACCGGCTGCTGCATGAGGTCCTTGAGGCTGACTTTAATGAGCCGGGTTATACGCTTATCAACACGCTGGCCCAGAGGCAGGCACAGAAACTTTTAGACAGCAGTGAGGATTATTTCTGATTTTAGTGCCTTAGTGGTAATTTTGCTCAATTTATTTCCTCTCTGTTCCTGGGCGGGAGGTTCTAA
>JAYEJK010000310.1:0-10452 GCA_034660535.1 Thermodesulfobacteriota bacterium
AGGTTACAAAACCGCAGGACTAGCAGCGCTAATTTGAGGATTTTGTAACCTCACAATCGGCCCAAAACGGCCTGAAGATGAGATGGAAGATGTACAAGTTATTTTTACTTGAGCCCTTAGCAGACTCCTCCGTATGCCATCACTGACTGGTCAGTTTGAATTGCCTGGGATCAATATCATATTTCCGGATCTTGTAATTGATGATGCGAATGCTGGTATCAAGACACTGTGCCGCCTTGGTTTGATTACCGCGGGTCTGTTTGAGGGATTCGACAATGAGTTCCCGTTCAAAGTTTTCAACGGCATCCGCAAGTGAAAGCGGACCCTTTCCGTTCACACTTTCCACTGTCTGAAGAGACGGGGCCAGATGGCAACTCATGATGGAGTCACCATCGCAGATCAAGACCGCTCTCTCGATACAGTTCCGGAGTTCCCTGATATTTCCAGGCCAGTGATACTGCATGAGAAGATCAATTGCCGGGGTTGATATTCGGCGAATCCGCTTGTTATTTTCATCGTTGTACTTTTGAAGGAAGAATTCTGCGAGCAGCAGGATATCCGTGCGCCTCTTCCGCAGCGGCGGAAGATAGATGGGAAACACGTTCAGGCGGTAATAGAAATCTTCCCTGAAACTCCCGTCTTCCACAGCCTTTTCAAGATTTTTGTTAGTTGCGGAAATAAGGCGCACGTTGCACTTGATCGATTTTGTTCCCCCAACTCTCTGAAACTCGCGGTCCTGAATCACGTTCAGGAGTTTGATCTGGACGCTTTGAGAGAGTTCACCAATTTCATCAAGAAATAACGTTCCATTTTCAGCCAGTTCAAATCTTCCCTTTTTGGCCGTGTGCGCACCTGTGAAAGCCCCTCGTTCGTGGCCGAACAGTTCACTCTCAATGAGCGTGTCAGGGAGGGCCGAGCAGTTGACCAGCATGAGTGGGTGTTTTGAACGGTTGCTATTGTGATGAATGGCCTTGGCCACCAGGTTTTTACCAGTGCCTGATTCGCCGCGCAGGAGGACCGTGGCATTGCTGTCTGCAACCCGGTGAATCATCTCAAGGACTTCCTGCATGCGGCTGCTGTTTGTTATAATGCTTGAGATTCGGTATTTCTCCGTAATCTCCCGTTTCAGTTGGATATTTTCATGCTGCAACCGCCTCTTTTCCTCATTTACCGAATGAATGCGCATAACTGTCTGCGCAATGAGACCACTGATAATCGTCAGGAACCGAAGGTGTTTGTCAAGGTCTGCCCCCTCTTGGTATTTACGATCAGTACTTAAGGCGCCGATTGTCTGCCCACCATGCTTGATGGGGACGCAGATGAAGGAGAGCATATTTTTTTTGAAGTCACCCCTGGAACGGGTTCGGTTAAGAAACAACGGCTCTTCGCTGATCTGGGGCACTACTATGGGGGCGCCGCCTGCAACAACGCTTCCTGTAATGCCCTCGCCGATTTTGTACTTGCCCCGTTTCCGGGCATCATCCGTCATGCCGTAGGCGACTTCTATCTCAAGGCGTCTTGTGACCGGGTTTACAATGGTGACGGTACCATTGTTCAGTCCCATGCTCTCTGACAGGATTTTCATTGTCTGTCTAAGGCAGTTACGCAGGTTGCCGGAAGATGAAAGGGCCTTTGTGATTTCGTAAAGACGGTTTATTTCCGTGAGGTTATTACTGCTGTCAGTTGTCATATTTTGCAAACGTTTACCAAGGGTAAAAGAGGTGGAAAACACTCTGCCGTGTAAGTGTTTACCATTGCAGATGCAGTGCTGGCAAACCCTTACATTTTGCCTGCCACGGCATCGGACCAGACCCTGTAGCCTGTTTCGTTCAGGTGGACGCCGTCGGGAAGGAATAAGGGGGTTTCCCTTGTATCCTGTTCGTTAATAAACAAGTCAAATACGTCCAGAAAATCAGTTCCTGTTTTCCGAGACAATTCGCGAAGACTTGAATTCATCCGGGGGATTGCCGTCCGGGATAGCCAGGGGATCCGGAACGGCATGAGGCTATTTACTACGATTACAGCTTCAGGGAAAGCATTAAGGAAACTTTGAATGATTCTTTCATATACCTGGATAAAGAAATAGTCTTCCATGATTATGTTGTTGGTCCCGGACATTATCAAGAACCAGTCGGGCTGCCCGGCCTGGTCTATGATCCGTTCCGCCCGGTTCAAAAGTCCGCTTACGGTCTCTCCGGCAATTCCGGAGTTCATCACATCATGTTCAGGGAATTCGGCCTGCCAGTCAAAGTACTCGATCAGGGAATCTCCGACAAAAAGAAGCCTTTGGGATTTCATATTATTTACCTGGGTTTGGAAATGAGAACAACTGCCCCAAACGGGGCCACGTTGATTTTTTTTTCTTCAAGGACCACAGCATCTGATTCATGGACAATGTCTGCCGGGGGGGCGGCTGAAGTGTTTATAATTTTATGCCAGCGCCGGTTACCGGATAAAGAGACCGCTTCAAAAGATTGTGCATGGTGGTCTCCGTTCAGCATGATGTAAAAATCGTTATCGCGTTTTCCCGTGGCGCCTCTCCCGTCCAGGAAAACGCCCAAAGTCTTGCAGGAGGGCGACCAGTCGGGCTGACCTGGATGAATAGACTGCCACATGATTTCCTTGAAAGGTCTCTTTGCGGAAGGGTCAGGGAAAAAGTCATCCCGCCGGAAAACCGGGTGTTTTTCCCTTAATGCGATAAGCATGCGGAAGAAGCTGAGCAGATCGTGGTTCCTTTCGGCCAGGCTCCAGTCTATCCAGCTTATTTCATTGTCCTGACAGTAGGCGTTGTTGTTCCCATTCTGGGTTCGACCGAATTCGTCTCCTGCCACAAACATAGGCACACCCTGGGAGATGAAGAGGATAGTCGCAAGGGTGCGCATTCTGCGGGCCCGTAATTCAAGAACTTCCTGATTTGAAGATTCACCTTCCTCGCCGCTGTTCCAGCTGATGTTATGATCGCATCCGTCCCTGTTGTCCTCACCGTTTTTCAGGTTATGTTTCCGGTCGTAGCTTACCAGGTCATGGAGGGTGAATCCATCATGGCAGGTGATAAAATTGATGCTGTTGTACGGCCGCAGGGAGCTTCGATGATACAGGTCCGAACTTCCAGCGATCCGGGTGGACAGAGCGCCTACAGAGTTGTCAAGGCCGCATGCAAAGGCCCGGATGTCGTCCCTGAACTTGCCGTTCCACTCGGCCCAGCGTGGATGGGCTGAAAAACTGCCAACCTGGTAGAGCCCTGACGCATCCCATGCCTCTGCAATGATTTTGGTATGTGCAAGCACAGGGTCTTCCGCGATTCTTTCCAGCATGGGAGGATTGCTCAAGACCTCACCATTGGTGTCTCGTCCCATCACGGAGGCCAGATCAAACCGGAAACCGTCCACATGCATTTCAGTTACCCAGTAGTGCAGGCAGTCCATTATCAGATTTCGAACCAGGGGATGATTGCAGTTAAAAGTATTGCCACAGCCCGTGAAGTTGAAATGTTCCCTGGTTTCAGGGTCGAGCATGTAGTAAATCGTGTTGTCTATCCCTCGAAAGCTGTATACCGGTCCATCGGAACTGCCTTCCGCCGTATGATTGAAGACAATGTCCAGGATTACTTCGATACCGGCCTTGTGAAGGGCCTTGACCATTTCTTTAAATTCTCTTACCTGCTTGCCGTTCCGGCCGTTGACGGCAAAGGCCGCCTTGGGTGAAAAAAATGCCATAGGGCTGTATCCCCAGAAATTTTTCAGCGTTTTTCCTGTCTCAGGATCAATGCAGACGTTTTCATTTTCATTAAATTCGGTGACCGGCATCAATTCTACGGCCGTTATACCAAGTTTTTTCAGATATGGGATTTTTTCAACAACCCCGAAATATGTCCCGGGATGTTTAACCTTGGAACTCTTGTGCCGGGTAAAACCGCGAACGTGCATCTCATAAATAACAGAGTCTTTGAGCGGGATTTTCAGGGGCCGGGTACCTTCCCAGTCAAAGTCATCGTTCACAATACAGCTTCGGCGGATATTGGAACTCTCTTTATGTTTTTCTTCTCTCCGCCGGTACTGTTTATCCCATTTCGATCCGCCTGTGAGGGCTTTGGCATATGGATCCAGAAGGAACTGCCCCGGAACGAAATTGTGGCCCGTTCCCAGGGGGTCGTAAGGGCCTGTCATTCGAAAATCATATCGCAGCTTCGGATTCAGATCGTGGACCATTACGTGCCATATGTCACCTGTCCGGTTAACTTCCGGATCAAAGACGATTTCCGCGATCTTGGGTCCTTCTCCTGTTTTGAACAGGATCAGTGAGACCTGTTCGGCATGGCGTGAGAAGACTGCGAAGTTGATGCCGTTCGGCATGATTGTCGCCCCAAGAGGCATGGTAGTGCCGGCACTTTTTGAAAAAAGTTTCATGTTAAGTCCTTAAGGGATGTGTGCCAACCAAATTTAACCACACAAAATGTCATTTATAAATGAATGCTATCCAGCATGGTTTTTATCATTTTTTATTGATATTGTTCAACCATATTATTTAAATTTGTAGTGTCATTCATATTTGTCAGTTTCATAAAAAGCATTCTACCGACGCGTTAACCCTTGGAAACCTATTGATATCATTGGTGGCGATAATTCCAGAAAGTACTTTTTACGAGTGTATTAAATTTGGTTCACAAAAAACGAATTTTTAAGGTATCATTCGGTGCGGATTCTATATTAAGGGCTCAAGTAAAAATAATTGAAATTTTTGAGATTCAAATTGCCCAGGTCGATTTTTTTTTAACAAAAAAACCTTGAACCATTCAACCTGGGTAATTACAAATGGAGTATTCCATGAATTATTTTTTAGTCCTGTTGGCCTATTTGACCGGATCCATTCCATGCGGCCTGTTGGCAGGAAAATGCTTTGGCGTGGATGTTCGGCAATCAGGAAGCGGCAATATCGGCGCTACAAACGTGACGCGTCTGCTTGGCAAAAAACTGGGGATAGTGACACTGGCAGGTGATGTGTGCAAGGCATTGCTGCCTATGATCCTGGCGAGCGTGCTGCTAAAAAATACGGCTGCGGAATCACTGGGACTCTGGGTTGCAATCTGCGGATTTGCGGCATTTCTAGGTCATCTTTATCCAGTATATCTAAAATTTAAAGGCGGCAAGGGTGTTGCCACCGCACTTGGGGTCTTCCTTTTCTTATGCCCGTTAGCCGTGCTGATTGATATTGTGATTTTTGTCTGGGTTATCGGGACCTGGGGCTATGTCTCGCTGGGTTCTCTGACCGCGGCGGCCGCGATGCCGGTTCTGATTTGGTTGCTTCCCGGGTCCAGCAGTTCCTCCGTTTTTACGGCAACGCTGATTTGCGCCCTGATCTGGCTCAAACATCGCGAAAACATCGTCCGGCTTTTAAGGCATGAAGAAAAGAGCTGGAAAAAAGAGACGTAAATATTCGGCTTGATGACGGAGAATAGCTAACCCGGATAAACTGGAAATTTTTAAAGGTCCTGGACTATTTTCAGTACCCCCCTGAGGGGTATAAGTGCCTTAAAACATGTGGCACCGCAGGCGTCACATATAATGTCAAAGTTTTTCCGCCACAAAAAAACAAGAAAATTACCACTAAGGCACTAAAACCTCATGAGGGGTATGAAGATGACGGAATGGAAAAAGATTGTTGCAGCCAAAAATCTCCTGGGGCTTGATGATCGAGCCGACCTGTCGGAGATCAAACAGGCATATCGGCGGATGTCAAAGAAATATCATCCCGATGTGTCGAATCGTGATGATGGGGTCCATGAAAACAATATAGAAATGCATGAGTTGACAGCAGCCTATCAGATTCTAATGGAATACTGCTCAGACTATCGTTTTCCTCTGATTCCGGGTGAAGATGAGCCTCTGGAAGGAGAAGACTGGTGGATGGATCGTTTCGGATATGACCCGTTCTGGGGCAAAAAACGTCCCGAGGAATAGGGTTGGGTTAGGGTTTACAAAGAATCCTAGATAAATTCCGGGTTTATTGATATGTCCGCTCTGCTTCTCAGGTATTCGGCCCAGGCAGTAAGGAGGTTGATATTTTTCTTCTGGAGCAACCGTTTCCGAAGTTCTTCCTGTTTCCCTTCAAACTGATCTTTTTCAGGCATTTTCTTTTCCTTCAGCCGAAAGACGTAGAAGGTTGCCCCCGTTGACTCGACATTGTCCGGATACGGTTTATGAGACGAAAGCCCGAGTCCCTTTTCAATGACGCTGTAGGGAAGTTTCTTGCTGTAATTTTTTGTTCGAGACACGAAATCGGACTCTTCCACGGTTACGCCCAGTTCTTTTGCCCGGGCGCTGAAATCCTCGCCTGATTTTATTTTTTCAAGAAGGCTCTCGGCAGTCTCTTTTGCCAGATTTTCTGCCCGTGCAGCCACGAAGTCCGTTTTTACATCCTCTTTTACTTCCTCAAAAGACGGGATTTCAGAACCCTTGATATCATCAACAAAGATAATGACGTAGCCTCCCAGTGTCTCGATCAGAGAACTCAACTCTCCATTTTTCAGGTTGAAAGCCGCCTCCAGAAATGACGGGTCTCTTGTAATGCCTTCGGGCGGTGATTCCTTTGAAAAAAAGTCGGTCTCCCGGATGACCGCCTCCCCGGTTTCTGAATATTTGGCCAAGCTGCCTGAAAGGATTATATTCTCATAGGCCGTGTTTGCTCTTTGGAAGACAAGGGATGCGCTTTTATCCTTTTCTGAAATATCTTCTGATGTGAAGGATAAATATTTTATTTTAATCAGGGGAGGGGTCCTGTAATCGTCCTGTTTTTCATTGAAAAAGCTGTTTAAGTCGTTATCAGTAAGTTCTACTTTCTCCTTGAAATCCGAAGCATTGAAAGTGACATATAGAAGATTGCTCTCCTGGTAATCATAGGTAAAATGTTCCTTTTCTTCCCCGGGGGAGACTCTGGCAAACCGGCCAAGGTATTTTGTTAACTTGTCCGCCAGAAGACCGAAGGCGATTCCGGCCTCGTAATCATCGGCTGTCAGGCGAGATCCTGTCAGAATCAGTTTGTACCTTTCCTCGTCAAATTGCCCGTCTACCAGGAAGACCTCATTTTCCAGGATATTTTCCTTTATCTCGTCCCTGCTTGCCAGAAGGCCCATTTCCCTTGCACTCTGTTGAATGAGGAGTTCCCGGATCAATTGGTTTATGACCTGGATTTTGATCTGTTCCCTGTCAATCAGGTCTTTGGGCAAAGTTCCGCCGAACCGGTTACTAAGGTGATCAACCGCATTATTGTAAGCCTTGTCAAAATTTTCATATGTGATGGATTCGCCGTTAACCGTGGCCACCACGGCCTGACGCCCCCCTTTATTGATGTTTGTGCCCCAGAATACAAAAACCAGGATGATAACAAGCAGTATTGCCTGCATATATGGTGATTTAACCTTTCTTCGTAACAAATCCAGCATAACTCTATTTTTCCTTTTTTTATGACTGGTGAGTCGAAAATTTTTCTAACTTATAAAAAAGATATCCTAAGTATTTTATCGTCAACCGTCAATAGGTTTGATGACTATCCCTGGGTTCGGCAGGTTAAATGTCTTTTCGATCATTTCAGTTAGTTACAAAAAATTCCTAATTCCTAAGCCGCTGCCAGGCTGTTTCCGGTGGAGATATTCACTATCAGGGGGACGTCAATGTCCATAACGGATTCCATGGCATCTTTGACAAGGACGGCTGTTTGTTCAATCTCTGATTCAGGCGCCTCAAAGATCAGTTCATCATGGATCTGAAGGACTGACCTGGTATGCAACTTTGTCTTTTTAAGCTCGCGGTCAACCTTGATCATGGCAAGCTTGATGATGTCTGCCGCCGTGCCCTGGATTGGGGTGTTTATTGCTGTCCGCTCGGCAAATTCCCGGCGGTTTTTGTTCGGGCTTTTTATCTCGGGAAGCGGCCGGCGTCGGTTCAGAAGTGTAGTGACAAAGCCCTGTTTTCCGGCTAGGCGGATTATATCATCCATGAATCGTTTTACCCCTGAATAGTGGTCAAAATATCGGTCTATGAAGGTGCGCGCCTCTTTTTGGGAAAGATTTAACTGGCCGGCCAGTCCAAAGGCGCTCATTCCATAAACAATGCCGAAGTTGATGGTCTTTGCCACACGTCGCATCTCCGGAGTGATGAATTCCGGATTCACCCGGAAAATTTCCGAAGCCGTCATGTTGTGTACGTCCTCCCCGGCACGGAAGGCCTTCAGCAGGGCAGCATCCTGAGAATAATGGGCCAGAACCCGGAGATCGATCTGTGAATAATCCGCTGACAGGAAGAGATGTCCGGGCGGCGGGATGAATGCCTCGCGAATCCGCTGTCCCTCCGGTGTGCGGATTGGGATATTTTGAACATTCGGATTGCTGCTGCTGAGCCTGCCCGTGGCTGTAACGGTCTGGTTGAACGACGTGTGTACTCTGGATGTTGTTTGATTGATCAGTCCACTCAGCTTGTCCGTGTAAGTTGATTTCAGTTTGGCCAGGTTCCGGTGGGTCATCACGAGCGCCGGGAGTTCATGGTAGGCTGAAAGTTTTTTAAGCACCTTAACATCCGTGGAATAACCTGTTTTGGTCTTGCGGCCGTGCGGGAGTTTCAGTCTGTCAAACAGTATCTCACCGATCTGGCGTGGTGAATTGATATTAAACGGTCCGCCCGCAAGGTGGTAAATCTTTTCCTCCAAACCTGAGATTTTGTCGCTGAATTCGGCTGATACCTCTTTAAGAATCGCGGAGTTCACAATTATACCGGTCCGTTCCATCTTGGATAATATGGGGACAAGCGCCATTTCAACATCATAGAAAAGGTTCCAGAGGTTAAGGAATTCAAGCCGGGGCCTGAAGAGTTCCCACAGAAGCAACGTAGCCAGGACATCTTCACAGGCATAATCTCTTGCGTTGTCGAGTGTTACATAAACAAAACAATTTTTGCGTTTGTCGCTTTTAGTGACTTGGTCAAATGAAGTCAGACGCCGATCCAGGTGTTCAAGACATAAATCATCCAGTTTGTGAGTTCTCCGGGATGGGTCAAGCAAATAAGAGGCGATGATCGTATCCCACAGTATGCCTGCCGGCTGGACCCCGTGGGTTTCAAGGACCTGGTAGTCAAATTTCAGGTTGTGGCAGATCTTGGGCAGGTCAAGGGCCGTAAGAAAGGGTCGAAGTGTATTTAAAACCGTCTCAGTCTCAAGTTGATTTTCAAGCAGATTGGAATCACTGTCCCGGTGTCCGAGGGGGATGTAAAAAGCCTGATCAATCCCTGTGCAGATAGAGATTCCTACCAGATCCGCGGTCAGTGAATCCAGAGAGGTGGTCTCGGTGTCAAGTACCAGAATATCCGCCTTTTTTATAAGTTTGACCAGACGCCTGAGTTCACTGTCCGTCTGTACAAGCCTGAATCCCTCTTTATTGAGATCCTGGGCAGGCAGTTCTGATTTCAGGAGTCTGGAAAACTCCAACTCCCTGTAAAGCTCTCTAAGTGTTGTGACATCCGGTTCTGGAAGCTGATATGATTCAAGAGATGCCGGAATTTCCACATCTTCTTTTAAACGGATTAATTTTTTTGAGAAAAATGCCTGATCTTTATTTGCGGTCAGATTTTCTTTTAGTTTCTTTTTTGAGATTTTGGCCAGATTGTCGAAAAGGTTTTCAAGGGAGCCGTACTCATTTATAAGCTTTTCCGCTGTCTTGGGGCCGACCCCCGGTACTCCTGGAATATTGTCTGACTTGTCGCCGATAAGAGAAAACAGATCCAGGAGTTTGAAAGGAGGAACATTATATTTGTCGTGCACAGCCTGTGGGGTCATGGTCCTGTCATTCATGGGGTCCCAGAAGGTGGTGGTGTCTGATACCAGTTGAAGCAGATCCTTGTCTCCGGAGACCACGACCACGGGCCGGCCGTTTTTTTCAAACGACCGGGCAGCGGCTGCTATTAAGTCATCGGCCTCAATGCCGGCCGTTTCAAGGCAAAGGATGCCATTGGCCTGTACTACTTTTTTTACATACGGGATCTGGAGCGCCAGATCTTTGGGCATGGGAGGACGATTGGCCTTGTAATCAAGGAAAATCTTATGCCTGAATGTCGGGCCTTTGGCGTCAAAGGCAATGGCCATAAAACGCGGTTCTTTCTCCCGGATGACCCGTAGAAGGATGTTTGTGAAACCAAAGACCGCGTTGGTGGGAAGTCCTTTTTTATTGGAAAGAGGGGCGATTGCGTGATAGGCGCGATAAATGTAAGCTGTGCCGTCAATGAGGTAAACAGGGTCTTCAGCAGTCATAATCGGGATAAGCATATACCGGCACTGTATCTGAACGTACTGGTAAAAGCTTACGTGCAGAGTGTTTTTAGTGCCTTAGTGGTAATTTTCTTGTTTTTTGTGGCAGAAAAACTCTGAAGTTATATGTGACGCCCGCGGTGCCACATGTTTTAAGGCACTTAT
>JAYEJK010000311.1:0-5999 GCA_034660535.1 Thermodesulfobacteriota bacterium
TTGTGAGGTTACAAAATCCTCAAATTAGCGCTGCTAGTCCTGCGGTTTTGTAACCTCACAATCGGCCCAATCCGACCTAAATCTGAGCGCAATATTGTCCAACTTATTTTTACTTGAGCCCTTAATGTAGTTATTTCCATGCCTTTTGTGGCGGGAATCAACATGCAAAAATGAATATTGATGGTTTCATCAGATAAAATGAGTGGCAAGAAATCAAAAAGGTTAAATATTTTTAAATAGTTACATGCAGCTGTTAAGGTACTTATACCCCTCAGGGGGGTACTGAACAGAGTCCAGGACCTTTAAAAATTCCAGTTTATCCGGGTTAGATTCAACATTCGACATTCCTGGTGACTTCTGCAGTTCAAATGGTTTGCGATCCTGCGGCTTTTGCCACCCTGTTATCGCTTGCGCCTGATTTCCAGAGGAACAGGGTCAGCAGGATCAGTTCCACTATCCCGAACCCGATTTTGACCTCATACGGGATGACCGGTTCATGATATTGGGAAAAAAAGGCCTCAATAAAACCGGCCCAGACCAGCATGATCGCCACGCCGGAGATCAGTGTGACCAGATCGCCTGATATTTCCCTGAGCCGCCTTTTTAAAGGGACGGACCCGCCCCATCCGATCAGAGCCCCGGCAAGCGCCATACCTGCCTGGCCGGCAAGCAGGATGGCCGGGATTTCCACCACACCGTGCGGCAGCAACCAGCCCGCAAGAAACCCGGCCTGCCCTGCCAGGATGTAATCAAGGGCAACCGCCCCCAGCATCACGCCATTAGAGAATAAAAGAATCGCTGTTCCTATCCCCCAGGTCATACCCAGGGCCAGGGCAAAAATAGACACCTTTGTATTGTGCGTCATCAGGTATGACGAAAACGAGGCCTTTCCCCCCTGCAAGCGGTCTTGATCAACGCTCTCTTCCCTGGCCACCCGTTTTTCAGGATCCACCTGAAGTTGCGGAAAAGGCATGAGATCTTCCTTGGACTCGGGATCAAGGCTTATTGCAAGACCGCCAAAAGCGCATCCTGCCAGCGTAACAACAAGGACCAGGTAAAACGCCCTGACATGCCTGCGAAATGTCTGCGGAAATGTATGGAAAAACCAGCGCGCCGGAGCAAGGCGATGGGCCCTTTCACGTGTCTCGTGAATCTCGCCGTAGGCCCTCCCGACCAGAGATTCAAGATACCGGCGGATCTCGGGTTCCGATGAAAATGTCATGATCTTACCAAGATCAGCCGAGGTGCGCTGATACAGGTAATGGAACCTCTTGACCGCCTCCAGGTCAACCTTTTGTTCCGGGTCCCTTTCCAGTTTATCGAGAATAAGCTCCAGTTCGGACCAGTACCGCCTTTCCGTGACAATGAATTTTTTCAGGTCAATAATCACGTAAACGTTCACCAAGGGTTAAAAAGTTAAAGACACTTTGATGATGTAAGCGTTTCCCAGTGCTGTAGATGTGCACGATCAGGGTGACCGGCTATAGTAGTCCTATGCCGGTCACCCTGATCGTGGGCAGGTGCAGTGCCGGGGAACGCTTACATCTTCAAAGAAGCTGCCTCTGCTTAATATTGAGATAACGGGATACGAGTTCAGTACTCATATTTTCATTGTCCAGCAGCGCGAAACCGACCCCGCGCCGCTTTAACACCTTTTCAATCTCGCGGAGAGTCTCACGGAGTATATGCCCGCCAAGATCCTTGTATATGTCATTGACTGATTCCACTGACAAAGAAGAAAAAAGCGGCCTGGCGCCCGCGGGCTTCAGCATGGAGACCAGAACCAGATGCCGCTTTGATATAAGATCGATGTTTTTAACAAAACTCTCCGCCAATACAGGATCATCCAGGTTTGTAAGAAAAATCAGCATGGCCCTTCGCCTTATCTTAAGACCGATATATGAAAACAGCTCGGCAAAGTCAGGTGTTACGGCCTGGGGCTCAAGCGTGTATAGCATTTCCCGGCAGGCGTTGAAATAATGCCTTCCGCCTTTTGCCCTGACAAATCCCCGAACTCTGTCACTAAAGGTAAGGAGTCCGAATTGATCGCCCTGCTGCTCTGCCGCCAGCCCCATAATCAATGAGGCGGTGACAAACCTGTCCATGATTGTTGATAACGCCCCCGAAGCGCTGTCCGTTTTTCCCCGGCTTTCACCCGGTGAATCCGAACTCCGCCCGCTCAGTCGCGAACCGTCCAGGATGATATAGACCTGCTGGGTGCGCTCGATCTGAAAGACCTTTGTGATCGGATGTCTCCTTCTTGCAGTGGCCTTCCAGTGAATATCCTCAAAGTTGTCTCCAGGGACATATTCTCTTAATTTTTCAAAATCCCGGCCCTTGCCTATCTGCCGATGCCTGTGAATCCCAAAGCCGTGATGCAAAAACAGGGCAGCCAGACTCTTTCGCTCTGCAAGCAGATTCGGATAAACACGGATCTCCGCCTGCACAGGCTGCCTTGCCCTGACGGCCCAGAAATCAAGCGGCGAAACAACCTCAAAATAGCATATGTCAATCGTAAACCGGCCCTGCTTCAACGGTGTGCACGGCCATGTGAGAAATGAGGACCGGCTTTCCCCGGGCAGTTCGGCTGTCAGATCCGGCCCCTGTGAACGAATCTCTCCCGGAAACGGCAGACCGAGCCTGATCCTCCTCACCTTCATTCTCTCATTGTTCACTCGAAGCCTGATCCCGCCTTCCCGGCCTTTTGAAAGGCGAACCGTTTCAGGAAGCTCCACGCTGATTCCATCCAGGTTCCTGAATGCCATGACCGCATCCGCAACCGCCAACATGAAAAGTAAGGCAACCAGTCCCGCATAAAGCGCTACGGTCCAAAACCCCACAACAGCCAGGGTAGACAGAGGCAGAAACACCATAAGGGTCCAGAAAATGAGTCTCGGCTTAGGAACAATCATCGCGGCACTGCCACATCCTGCAGGATTTCCCTGATAACTTCCATGATGGTCAACCCCTCAATCTCATATTCGGGCCTCAGGATCAGACGATGCTCAAGCACGGGATTTGCCATGGACTTGATATCGTCCGGAGTGACAAAATCGCGCCCCTGGACCGCACCCAGAGCCCGTCCGGCAAGCAGGAGGGCCTGGGTCGCACGCGGCCCGGCCCCTACCAGTACACTCCTGTGTTCACGCGTCCCTCGAACTATCTCAACCACATATTTGACAATTTCCTCCCGGACATGAATCCCATGCAGACACTGCCGCAACCCTACCAGGGACTCCACTGTCAGCACAGGCTTCACCGAACCGCGTGCGAGTACGGCCTCAGGGGCTTCCTCGCCCAGGGTCCGCCAAGCCAGCGTCAGTTCCTCATCTTTTTCAGGCGTGTCCATCCTGATTTTGAGCATGAATCTATCCTTCTGGGCTTCTGGAAGCGGGTATGTGCCTTCATATTCAATCGGGTTCTGCGTTGCAAAAACAGTAAAGTTCGGGTTCAAATTATGTGTTGTCCTGTCGATCGTGACCATCCGTTCCTGCATGGCCTGAAGCAACGCGGACTGGGTCTTGGCCGGCGCCCTGTTAATCTCGTCCGCCAGCAGAAACGTGGTAAAAACCGGCCCCTTGACCAAGGTAAACCGATTATTCTGCAGATCAAAGATATGCGTGCCTGTAATATCCGTCGGCATCAGGTCCGGGGTGAACTGTATCCTCGAAAATTCGCATCCCAGGACATGGGCAAGCGTCCTGACGAGCAGGGTCTTGGCAACGCCGGGCACGCCCTCGACAAGGGCATGATTGCCTGTAAAAATTGCGATGAGCGATTCCTCGACCACGCGCCCCTGGCCGATGATGACCTTGGCGACTTCCGCCTTTGCACGTTCAAGTACCTGCTTTAAGACTTCGGTTTTGTTTTCCATGATCTATTCCTTTCCGACAGAATTTCGCAAATTGCCTGATACCCCTTGACAGGATTACCCTGGTGTGAGGTTTGCTGAGATTCGGTATCTATTACTGCCTTTACCTGCTTTATCATCTCGTCCGGCCGTTTTTTATCCGCTGTGGAGAACTTCTCCCATTCCCTGAAACAGACTCCTAAAATATCCCTGGACGAGATATTCCGCCGCAGCAGGCTGACCAGGCCCGCGGTGTAATCCCTTTCCGAGGCCACATCCCGGCCCGCGGTCCGGGAATCATCATCAGAAGGCGGCACAAAAACGGCAGAATTTCTCCATACAAACAACCCGGACACAATGACAAGCCCGAAAAAAAACCATTGGAGGCGATACTTGCGTGCAAGCCCGGCAACCCCGGCGCTCTCCTGTATTCCGAAGTGCGACTCATCAAAGACCACGGATCTGTTTTCTCCAATCAACCATGTTAGCAGTCCGGGATGTCGTTCCTTGAGCAGTGCTTCGTTGCTGAAGAGGTAGGAATCCGCAACAAGGACTACTGTGCCCGAGCCGAACCGTCTTTCAATAAGCACAGGAAGCCCGTCGCGTGAATAGACCGGTTTCCAGGCATCCCGAAGCTCATCAAAAGAGAGGGCCGTATGAGAGGAGAAGGAGTCCGGCAGTCCATCCGCATATGCTCCGGCTGCCCGCGCAGCCTGTTCGCTCTCCCAGGGTTCGGTCCGGTAATTAAAATTTACACCCCAGTAGTCGATAAGAGATGAAAACCTGTCCCGCAGTTCTTTATCCTCACTTTCCGCGTCCTGCTCCTGTTGCTCATGATCCTTTTTACAGGTAGACCGTTTTTGTTTTTTAACAGGGAAAAAGGAGATTGCCAGCCTGCCTCCGGAGGCTACAAAATGTGTAATGGCCTTAAAATAATTATCCGGGACTGATTCCAGATCATGCGCGTGCGTGCCAAGCAGGAAAAAGGTTGTATCCCTGCCGGGACCAAGCCTTGAGATAGAGCGAAAATTGCGGCTTACAGTGAGGGATTCAATGGAGGCAAGGCCCTCGAAAAAGGCCTTTGAGCCCAGTGGGTCCGCCCTGAGCGATGAATATGGAGGATAGACGTCCCCTGATTTGAACCGAAGCTCAAACAACCGGGCCGTACCGATCAGGAATGCGGCCAGGATAAAGAGACAGAGAAAAATAAGAATCCTGTTATGGGTTGACAAAACTCATGATCCTTTCCTGGTTTTGGGCAAACAGCTTCAGCTCTTCCGGGCCCACCTTGTGCTCGCCGTACCAGGACATATCAAAAGCCGTTACATTTATTGAAAAAAGGTCGGAAAGGCCCTTGTGCTCATAGGCCCTCCCGGCTAGTTCATGTTTATAATCGCGGTTGGATTTATATTTTGCGATTGTAATAAATCCATGCTCCGACAAATGTGCCAGTGTGGCCAGGTAAAGCGCTCGCAGGGCAAGCCGTAATGATCCCTTTTTCATCAGATCATCCGCAACTGCAAGCCAGCGATTCACCGGAAGATCAAGAGCGCTGACCTCTTCATGCGTCAGGTCCGGTGAGGCAGAGACAGGGCTTACGGCAACCGCGGCAAGGGATTCTCTCTTCCGCAGCCACGCCCGCGCAAAGACAACGCCAAGCACGCAGACAAGTGCGGCAAACAGCACGATAAGCAGGAAACGCACCGAATCCATCCATCCGGAGTCCGAGGGCTCGCGGTCACGGTCGGCATCAGGCAGAAATTTCTCCAGCCATTTTACGACCTTTTCTATCCACTCCCCCATAGTCTCGACAAGGTCCTTTAACATGTGTACAATCCAATCTATCAACCGCCCAAGCGGTCCGCTCGTGTCATGTTTATCCTTTTGCGGTTTTTCCCTCGGCATGCGCCAGGCGAATTCCCGCCTGTTCAACACCTCTTCTATGGACCTGTTTAACTCATCTGCTGATACTGCTTGCTGGAGGATAACCGTTGTTTGGTTGCCTTTAGCCTTGTAATCGGTTACTGCGCTGTTATTAAAAGCCTGACGCATTACCGGCACATCAGCAGGCTCAGCGGCCATCAGCGGCCCTGAAAAGCAAACAAAAATTACAGGAACCAGAATCGCGGTAAGCGTCTTTACGTCCGGA
>JAYEJK010000311.1:6099-10441 GCA_034660535.1 Thermodesulfobacteriota bacterium
TACTGCGCTGTTATTAAAAGCCTGACGCATTACCGGCACATCAGCAGGCTCAGCGGCCATCAGCGGCCCTGAAAAGCAAACAAAAATTACAGGAACCAGAATCGCGGTAAGCGTCTTTACGTCCGGAATAAGACTTTTAAGTTCAATCTTTATGTCCTCCCCGGATTGGAGAGATGCGCCGTAAAAGCATCGCAATACATACACGGTCTTTACAAGCGGGTCCATGCACAGATAGGTAATAGAACATGTTGCGGCAAAAAAGGTCGTATTTAAGACCCAGAACCCGCTCATTGCAAACATGGTCTCAATGCCCAACAACTTATTAAGCATCTGGGGGATCAGGAAAATGGTCGTGGCAATATTAATGAAAACTATAAAGCCGAGCACGGAAAACACGGTCAACAGAATATGATTCTGTCCGGGCCGGAGCTTTGCCTGCTTCCATGACCTGTTGATCAAGCTCCTTGCGTTATCATCTTCTAAATCATCCAATACGGAGATATTCTGATAAAAGGCGTAACACCAGCCGAAAGGAACGGCAAGCAGGGCAGCGAGAGGCAAAACAACCAGGCCGGAAGCCTGGATCAAGGTCTGTGACGCGATAAGACGGACTGTTCTGCGAAAGGGGTAGCGCGATGCTTTTTCACGGCATATCCAGGACTTGACCTTTTGAGCAAAGACCGCGTGCCACCATTTCATCCATATAAAGAGAACGGCAAGACCCATTGAGGCGGCAGGGCAATGCTCTTCCGCAATGCCGCTGCGGCTCATATCCGCCCAGAAGTAGAGCAATGCGAGAATAAAGGGGAGACTCCCAATGTAGTAACATGCCAGGATTCCCGCGGGCGCAATACGCAGAGCATGGACCGCTTCTTCCAGGATCTCGATCGCTCCCTTGCCCTGATGCCGTTTCCCGCTGTTCATTTTTTCCTTACAGTATTCCTTTCCACAACGTCCCTTCGTGAAATGAACCGGGCAGAGAAAGCAGTACCTGGCCAAGGTAGTAAAAGAAAAGCCACAGGAGTATGCCGCCTGACAGGAATTGGGTAATCCGCACAATCCCATTGAAGCGAATCGTGCGAATTGGCCGGAATGACTGCTTCTTCTCCAGGCAGGATGCGCAAAGGACACGATCTTCGTGCTCTGTGATGCATTCCCTGCAGAAAAAACGGCCGCATTCCAGACACCGGGCCACGGCCTCGCGAGTTCTGTGATTAAAGCATCGTTGACGGGCAAGATTTTCCATCAGTCGGTCATTCCTTTAACGCTGGAGAGCATCAGAAAAAGCTTCGGGAGCGTAACCGATCACGGGTAGCAAAAGCCCTGCCGGATCGCAAACCCCTTGTCCTGTGTAAACGTTCACAGGTGCTGTAGCTGTGCGTGATCAGGGCAATCAGCTATAGCCCAACCTATGCTGGTTGCCCTGATCGCGTGCAGATGCGGCGCCTGTGAACGTTTACGCGGGAGCGGCGTTCAATTGATCATACTCCTGCTGAAAACGCCTGACCAGAATAAGCCCGGCAATGCCTAAAAGAAAAGAGACGCAAATGGAGAAAAGATATATCCCAAAGTGCCAGGATGAGTCAAATGGTGACATTTCGGAGATTGCTTTGACCATCTCCAACTGATTGTTTGCAACTGCGGGATTCTTAAGGACAACAATCACGGCAATCACATAACCTGATATCATTTCTATAACCATGAACGGAAGTATTGCCCATGTTGTCAATCGAAGCGCATTATAGATGTCGCTCTCATGCTGCCTGACCAGCGCAATGATCATGACCGCCACGGTTGCCATGCCGATGACGGACATGATCAGGCCGGTTGCAAGATGGTTGGCAAACATGTTTATGGCGGTAATGGAACCATAGACAAGCAGCAAAATGGACAGCGCCTTATGGAAGTTCCCATGCTCATGCTTCCTGCCGAATGAGGCCTCGCGGCCCTGCGGCGTCACGAATCCCTCCGTAGTATTTTTATAAAAATATGCTTCCAATGCCTCCGGTGTCAGGCTGCCCTGTGCCTTTTCAATAAGCGGCCTTAAAATTTTAACCGTCTTGTGAGCACTCTTTAAGCGGTTAAGCGAAGGAAGCCTCTCAAACTGCACCGCTGTCTGGAGATGGCATACGCATGTAGGCCCTGAAATCCAATTAACGAAAAGGGCCAGAAAAAACACGCCGGTTATTATCGTAAAAAATAGAGCCCCTCCGCCTTCGGAGACTGAAGCAAAAAGGAAAAAACAGACGCAGAATGCCCCCAGAATCAGATTATAAATCTTACCGTGGCTTGTCTGCCGGGTGATTATTGCCTGGATGTCGTTGTAGTAAAACCTTTTGTATTCCTCGGAAAAACGTTTGGAATCAATGGCCAGCAGATGATCGGGCCCCCGCCAAAGCGTATTGATTCCAATAATAAGCCCCTTCTTTTTGCCGGGCAGCCTGGTGTATATCTTTTCCTTTTTCGTCATTTGTTATTCAACCGTATCACCGTGTTGCAAGATAGTAAAAGAAAACAGACCATCCCGCTATCTGCAGGCCGGCCAGAATAATGGCCGCAATCAGGCGGATCCTGGTACGCGGAATAATGCTCGTTGGGGCGTTCCAGTAATAGATGGCCATGAACAAAGCTGCCGGAGCCGTCAGGATCGAAGGCCAGATAAACAACATCGGAATAATGGCCAGTGCCAGAGCAATAGTGTCATAGAGTATTCGATGATTCTCCAGGTTTTTGATCTTGTGCTTCTTTTTACCGGTTTCAATGCATGAGACACAGAGATGCCGGCCATCGAACTCCACGTCACAAAGGGAGCAGAGAAACCGGCCGCATGCTGCGCACGAAATCACGGCCTTTTTATCGGGGTGAAAAAAACAGCCAGCCTCATCATCAACCGCCAGGGCCTCTCCCGATGTCCCTGCCGGTTGTTCCCTCATCAGGGCGGGAAAGACATCCGCCCTGATGAGAACTGAGCAGGAGGGGCAGGAGGTCAGCCCGGGGGTGTTAAAAATTTCCAGGCTAAGAGGTCCAAGACATGCGGTGCATCTGATCAAGGTATGTTCTCCTTTATTTCTTGACCACCCTGGTATTGCACATCCTGTCGTGAAGCGCCCGCTTTTCATCATCAAAGGCAGCCATAATGTAACCTATGCACAAAATAATTCCGCTCACGATCTCGGCAAAATAACGTCCAAACGCCTTCAAATAACTCACCTTGCCCCCGTCTGCCGTAATCACCTTAAGCCCCAGCGCCATCTTTCCCGGAGTTGCCGCGTATTTGCCCAGAAACCAGGTTGTATAGGCGACGGCTACACCAATATTGACAATATAGAAAACCATAAAAAAAGCAGTCATGTCTTCCGGGCTTGTCGGGGTGGAAGATATTCCCGCCACAATGCCTACTCCAAAATTTAATATCCCTTGTATTACGCCTATAATGATCCCATCGATAATCTTTGCCCCGAAACGGGTCCAGAACCCTCCATATACCCAGGCCCCGGCTACATTTACGCCCTCCTTAAGCTTCTGGACAAATACGGGTTTACAGGCGGCGCATACCCATGATTCCCCGAAACGAATCATCTCATCCTGTGAAAATGTCCTGCCGCACTCGGAACATGGTGTTCCACCGGAAACAACGGTGGACCTCGTCTTTTCCCGTGGTTTTTCCGCGTTGCCGCCGAAAACATCGCTGTAATGCTTCCAGTCCGTCATGGTCGAATTCCAGACAAGAGTTTTGGGAGTTATTTTCCCCTGCTTTACAAGGTTCTGAAACTCTTCTTCACTTATAGGACCAATCGGGTCTTTTGTAGTAGCATAAAACCATTCCATCGCTCTCTCCTGTTTCTAACCCAGATAAACTGGAAATTTTAAAAGGTCCTGGACTCTGTTCAGTACCCCCCTGAGGGGTATAAGTGCCTTAAAACATGTGGCACCGCGGGCGTCACATATAACTTCAGAGTTTTTCTGCCACAAAAAACAAGAAAATTACCACTAAGGCACTAAACGGGTATCAAAAGAAAAACTCTTATTCTACGCTTTTATTATTATGGCAAAAAAAAAGGGTAACCGCAAATAAAGTTAACCTTGCAACGCTTCCTCTTTACTAGAAAAAGGGATCGATTTAAAAAAACACCAGTCATGTAATAGCATGCTATCATTCGCTATAAGGGAAAAAGTCGTAGCGATAACAGGAAATCTCCGTTTTCCTCCTGACTTTACTTAGGGCTCAAGTAAAAATAACTTGTACATCTTCCATCTCATCTTCAGGCCGTTTTGGGCCGATTGTGAGGTTACAAAATCCTCAAATTAGCGCTGCTAGTCCTGCGGTTTTGTAACCTCACAA
>JAYEJK010000312.1:0-10439 GCA_034660535.1 Thermodesulfobacteriota bacterium
AAAAATACATGGGGAATTGTCGTTAAGAAACATGGGGTCAATTCATAAAGCACGATTTTATACTATGGTATTTTCAGCGCAATCATAAATGAGTAACTTCTCAATAAGTGGTGGCCAAAGTCCTGGATTCCCGCTAAAGACATGCGGGAATGACAATCCAAGCTCCAAGTCCGTCATTCCGGCATGCGGTTAGCCGGAATCCAGAAAAGAATATTCAAATTTTGCTACCACCACTTATTGAGAAGTTACATAAATGAGACATAAATGACCGTTTCAGAACTTCAAAATCAGGTCTGCCGTGAATGGACGGAAAAGCTTCTGGTTATAACCAAGGAAATGAGAAGGCGTGACCTTTCTCTTCATCTTGAATCAGAGCAGACCGGGAATGACACTCCCAGTCCTATGGACTTGGCGGACGTTGAGGTAATAAAACACGCCTTTGGTACAGTAGGATTTGGAGGCCGGGTTTACTGCCAGGCAGTTGATCATTTTATCCGGTCAAAGGTAGAACCGTTTCAGGCCGTGCTGAATACCTGGATGCAGGGAGCCAAGGCCGAAGTGAATGCCCGGAAGGTCCCGTTTACCGAAGTAATTACATGGTGCCAGGACACCGGTGATAACCAGGCCAGGAGCGTCCTGGCCAAGGAAGTGCGCTCTATTTGCGCCTTTTTGGCCCCTTTTAGTTATGCCTCGTGGAAGGCCCTTGTAAATGTGGTGGAGCACGACCTTGGTTATCCTGGATATATAGCCTTTTGCGAAGAAAAAAAGGATGTTTCGTTGACAGAGTCAGGTTCTCATGCCCATGGCTTTCTAAGTGATACCAGAGAGACATACAGAGGTCTTATTGAACCTTGGCTAAACACGGTTACCGGCCTGTCCCTGAAGGACGCCTCCCGTTTTGATGCCATTTACCTCTTAGGGCTTCGTTATCTGGACCACCTCTTTCCCCGGAAAATCAGCATAGACGGGATTATGAGCTTTTTCCGCAAATGGGGAATGGACCTTGTTGGGAATTCCGCGCTTCATATTCATTCGAAAGGTATACCGGGAAGGCAGTCCTACTGTATCCCCGTGGATATACCAGGAGAGGCGCACGTCATTGTAGGGCCCCTCCAGGGATGGTTGGATATGGAATCACTTTTCCACGAATTAGGTCATGCCCTGAGCTTCATTTACACAGACCCGGCGCTGCCTCCTGAAGAGAGGGATTTTTTTCAGTCGGGGGCACTGTCTGAGGCCTTTGCCTTTCTTTTCCAGAGGATGTGCATGTCCAGGGAGTTTCTCCAGGAAATCCTGGGTCTGTCTTCTGAAAATGCTCAGACCGTCTCGCGTGCCCATGCCCTGAAATGGCTCACATTGACCCGCCGTTACGCTGCAAAATTGGTTATTGAGGTGGAGAACTTCCGCTTTGGGAGGCTGAAAAAGGGGCAGTCCCTTTACTCGGAAGTGATGGGAAGGGAGACCTGCTTTTACTATGATCCAGAGACCTATCTCTTTGATCTTATGCCTGACTTTTACTCCCTGGACTACTTTCAGGGCTATATGGGAGCTGCTTGTTTTTGGGAATACCTGAATAAAGCCGTGGGAGATGATTGGATCCTGAATCCCGAAACCGGTAGTATACTCCGAGGCTGGTGGCACAATGGAAACCGGCTTGATCTCACCGCCTTCCTTCAAGAGACCATGGACCGGCCCTTGGATTCCGGGCCCTTTATAAAGCTAACTCAACATGACCTGCAAAGATGACTTGCTGGAGGGGGGTTATTTTTTGATTTTTCGCCCTATGGCTACCAGTCCTACAAGGCCTGTGCCAAAGAGAAACATGGTGGCCGGTTCAGGAACGGGGTTAGTATCCGTTATCCAGAAAGAGAGGTGTGAAAGGCCTTTACGCCCTAAATTATATGTATTCCAGTCTCCACTTGCACCCGGATCGTAATACAAAGCAAATCCATTACCAGCCTTCACACTTAAGTATGTGATTGCATCGGGAAGACTCCACGCGCCCGCAATAGGCTCACTTTCCTTATAATCTGAAAAAGTTATGGTTCCGCTTCCGGACTCCCAATTATCCGTGTCCCAATCATATTTCCCGAACAAAGACAAGCCGGTTGGAAGGTCAGGGTCATTTAAATTATTATAAGCCGTTACAACAGCTTCAACGGCGCTGACATTATCATTCCCTGGGTCATTACCCACATGTAATGCGGCGCCGGCGTTACCTGCAATTCCAAGCGCCGATATTATTGAGATTCCGAAGAGTAATAACTTTTTGATTGATAATCGTGTTTTCATAATTTTCCCTTCCCGGGTAATTGTTTTTAACTCGACAGTCGAGAGTTTATATGTCATTCCCGCAAAGGCGGGAATCTATTTTTCGACTCACCAATTCTTGATTTGTGTTTGTTTATATTATGTATTAAGCAAAATTCGTGCCACGAGATTGTGCATGTGGGTAGAGAAAAATTTTTTTTTGATCTCAAATAGTTATGTCGGAACATGAGTAATTCCCTTTTTTGAAAAACAGAGTATTTTTCCGGATTTCCGTTCCGGATTTCCGTTCCGGATTTCCGGAAAAAATAGACTCGGTCACATCTACACAAGCTGCGCCATCACCTGGTTGGCCAGACGGAGGCCTTTTTCGGTTAACTTCATGTGATTTGCTGAAATCATGATAAGGTTGTTACTGATTAGTTTTTGAAGGATTTCACCATAATAGGTTCGGGGCGTCAGATCGAACCGTTGCTCAAGCATTGTGATAGATACGCCTGACAGCATCCGGAGTCCCATGATCACTGTTTCCCGGAAACGGGCCTCATTTGGAAGAGATTCGGCTTTAAGAAAGGGTGGCATCTTTTTTTTGATCAGGCGGGTAAATTCGGAAGGATCGGTAATGTTCTGCACACGTACTCCGGAAAAGCATGAGAACGCTGCCGCGCCCAGTCCCACGTAATTGCGGTTTTCCCAGTAATTGATGTTGTGGGTGCATTTCCGGCCGGGCTTGGCGAAATTTGATATCTCATATCGTTGATATCCTGTTTTTTCGGTGACGTTTAGAGTAAGGTCATCCATTTCTATCACCCTATCCTCGTCCGGGAGTATGAGTTCCCCTTTGTCTGCCCGTTGTGCAAACCCGGTTCCCTCCTCAATGGTGAGTTCATATATAGAGAGATGTTCAGGAGAGATGGTGGCGGCCGTTTCAAGGGTCTCTTTCCAATCCGTGATGGTCTGGCCGGGAAGTCCGTACATCAGGTCAAGGCTGATATTCGTGAATCCGGCGATTCGGGCCGATTTTACGCTGTTTAAGCCGTCTGCCGCGGAATGAGATCTGCCAAGGAGTTTAAGCAGCCTGTCTGAAAAGGATTGGATGCCGATACTCAGCCGGTTGACGCCGGCTGCCGTCAGTGTGATAAGTTTCTCAAGTGTGACCGTGTTTGGATTTGTTTCAACCGTGATTTCCGGTTTACTGTCAAATCTGAAGAGATGCAGGCAGTGTTCAATGAGTCGGGCAAGGGAATCGTTATCATATATGGTGGGTGTTCCGCCGCCTACAAAGAGACTCTTAAATTTTCTTTCCAGGACCCATGGGTGGCGGGATATTATTTCCGCCTGTTTGAGCAGGGCTTCCATATATTCGTTTATATTGCCGTTGCCGACCGGAAATGAGACAAACGAGCAGTAGTCACATTTGGTTCTGCAGAACGGGATATGCACGTAAAGAGAAGTTGTTTTGTCTTCACAGTCAGGAAGGGGAGGGAGTGGCCGGGCTGAATGTTTTAAGGTCGTCACATGATGGCCAGACATTCTTTTCGGATTTCTTCGATAATGGAGTGGTCTGCAAAACTGAAGGTCTGGCCGGAACCAGCGATGATGAAATGGTCGAGCAGTTGGATATTCATAAGCAAACAGGCGAGAAAAAGATTACGGGTAAGCCTCCGGTCTTCAGATGACGGGGTCAGGTTGCCGGATGGATGGTTATGTGCAACAACGACTGCGGCGGAGTGATGGTCCAGGGCCTCTTTTATCAGTTCGCGGGGATAGACGGTGTTTGTGTTGATCGTGCCATAAGCGATTATTTTCGAATCAATGATTCCGTAATCGGCGTCAAGGAAGATGACGTTGAATACCTCTTGTTTGAGATTACGCATGGAATGGACCAGGTATTCGGATACTTCCCTGGAGGAGCGGAAATACTTTTTTGTCTTGAGTCTTTCTTTGACAAAGCGGCGGGCCGCCGAATGGACTAAATATATGGCAAAGCTGTTGCTGGGCCCGATACCCTTGACCTTTTGCAACTCTTCCTGTGAAGCCTCAAAAACAGATGAAAGCGACCCGAAACGGGCAAGCGCGGCACGGGCGATATCCTTGCAGTCCTTGCGCGGTGTACCCAGGGTGAGAAGCAGTTCCAAAACCTCCCATTCTGCGAGAGCGTCTATTCCCCGTTCCAGGAATTTGTCCCTGATGCGCCCCCTGTGGCCGGCACCCTTTTTCTGCCATTCTTTCTTGTCCAATCTCCACGCCCCCAGCTCCTATTTTGCCAGTTTTTTTGAAAAAAGCTGGTTTGCCATCCCGGGATTGGCCTTGCCCCTGGTCTTTTTCATGAGCCGGCCCACAAAGAAACCCATGAGTTTCGTCTTGCCCCCCTTGTATTCAGCCACCTGGTTTGGATTTTCAGCCAGGATTTCCAGGACGATCTGGACCAGTTCATCCTCGTCGCTCATCTGGACAAGGTTTTTTTCCTTGACCAGTGTCTCGGGATCCTTGCCGGTATTCATCATGTCAAAAAAAAGGGTCTTGGCAATTTTTCCGCTGATAGTCCCCTTTTCGATCATGGTTAAAAGAGTTGCCAAATTTTCCGGGGTGACAGGGCACTTTGCAATATCTGTTGCATCCTCGCCTTTGAGTTCCCGCATCAACTCGGTCATGATCCAGTTGCTGAGTTTCTTGGAATCAGGATAAAGTTTCCTGGCCGCCTCAAAGTAATCAGCCAGTTCCCGCTCCGAGGTCATGATTTGGGCATCATAGACCGGCAGGTCGTATTCATTGATGAATCGGACTTTTCTCTCATCCGGCAGTTCGGGCATGGTTTTTTTGATCTCATCGATCCATTCGTTGTTTATTATGATCGGGATGAGATCCGGGTCCGGAAAATAGCGGTAGTCATGGGCCTCCTCCTTGCCCCGCATCGAAGCTGTCATGTTTTTGTCCGGGTCCCAGAGCATGGTCTCCAGGATCACTTTGTTGCCGTCCAGCAGGATGTCGCGCTGGCGGCGGATTTCATATTCGATGGCCCGCTGGACATTTCGGAACGAGTTCATGTTTTTTAATTCCGTGCGTGTGCCCAATTCCTCTTCACCCACCGGACGAAGCGAGATGTTGGCATCACAGCGGAAACTGCCTTCCTGCATGTTGCCGTCGCAGATGTCCAGATAGCGCAGGATGGAATGGATTTTTTTGAGATATGCCGATGCGTCTTCAGACGAGCGGATGTCCGGTTCGCTGACGATTTCGATCAGAGGCACGCCGGTCCGGTTCAGGTCAACATAGCTTTTCGGGTCGTGGTCGTCGTGAACCAGTTTCCCAGCATCCTCTTCCATGTGGATCCGGGTGATGCCGATGCGCTTTGTCTCGCCCTCTGTCTCTATCTCTATCCAGCCATGTTCTGCAATGGGAAGTTCATACTGTGAGATCTGATATCCCTTGGGCAGGTCCGGATAAAAATAGTTTTTGCGCGCAAATTGATTATACCCGGATATCTTGCAATTGGTGGCCAGCGCCATTTTCATGGAGAACTCGACTACCTTTTTGTTCAGAACCGGCAGCACGCCCGGCATACCCAGACAGACAGGGCATGTGTTCGTGTTCGGCGGCGCTCCAAAGGCAGTGGTGCACCTGCAGAAGATTTTTGTGTCTGTCTTAAGCTGCGCATGCACTTCCAGACCGATAACGGGTTCAAATTTCATAGGTTATCTCCAGATTATAAATGACGACAAACAGTTACTTTTCGACGCCATTATTCGGGTCAAAAGGCGGTCTTCTTAATCCAGGCCTGCATTTTGGCTACTTCTTCGTCCCAATCCGGTGAGACGCGGCTTTTCAGAAATAACCTGAAAAGTTCGTCAATGACGCCGGCCGCTTCTTCCAGAAGTCCGATCCTGTCAAGGAGCCGGCCCTCAACCGCAGCCGGATCATCTCCTTCCTCGGATGCGGCCATGGTCTTCGGGAGTTTTACGCTCCTGAACTCAAAAAGATCGGCCTTCAGAGTGAGATTCCATTCATAATTATCCTTAGCCAGGAGGATCCGCGCCTGTTCAAGTTTTTTCCCCATTGCAAGGCCGGTCCGGGCTTCCTTCAGTTCGGTCTGAAGCCCTTGGCAGATCAGCTTCTCGTGGGCATCGCCTTTACCGTATTCAAGGAGCATGTGTTTTTCAAATACAACCTGCACATCCCCGATGTCCGGGACAAAAATCGTGCCGCCGCGTTCATCGCTCTTGAACCAGAGCCATGTCAGGAATTCCTGGCCCAGGAATCGTTTTTCCTCTAAGAGATCTACTAAGTCCATCTGGTCCATATTTTTTTTCTATTCCTTAAACAAAAATGCTCGGTCCAATGTCGGAGAGAGTTTTCCGGTTTTGATCGTCAAGCAGGTGTGCTGCCGCGAGATAAGGGATTTGGAGTACAATGCGAAGTCCAAAGGTCTCCTTGAAGAAATTTTCAAGGACCTCCTGCGCCTTTCTGCCTGTAGAAAAAAAGAGCAGAGTTCCTTTGGAAAAATTCCAGCACAGGTCATACACGGATGGTATCGGCACGGCCTTTTTGACAAGCATCAATCTGACGTTTTCCTTTATTTCCTGACGAACCGCTTTGTTCAGCCGTGGAACCCGGCGTTCCTTTTTTATGCGCTCTTCTTCTTTGAGGCAGAATTTTTTTAGCGCTGCCAGCGAGACTTTTCGTTCGTCAATGCGAAGCGAAAGGACGATGTAATCCCCGGCTGAATAGGCTGCCTCGGTGAATTCGCTGTCAAACATGTTGAACGTTGAGACCCAGCCTACAGACCGTTCTTCGTATGAATCGTCAATGTCCTTGAACGAGAATTTTGCTACCTGCTCGGCCGTGAAATCCCAGAAATTTTGAGGCGGATCGCCTTCAATCGCATAACGGACAAAACTGACTGAACCGGAAAGAAGTCCCATTAGATGCCTCCATTAAAAAGCTGTTAGCCGTTAGTGCCTTAGTGGTAATTTTCTTGTTTTTTATACCCCTCAAGGGGGTACTGAAATGAGTGGCAGGAAATCAAAAAGGTTAAATATTTTTAAATAGTTACACGCAGCTGTTAAGGTACTTATACCCCTCAGGGGGGTACTGAACAGAGTCCAGGACCTTTAAAAATTCCAGTTTATCTGGGTTAGCTTTTAGCTTGCGGTGTTTCTTATTGATTTTTTTAACTAATAGCTAACGGCTCAATGCTAATCGCTAAAAAACGTAAACGTTCATCAAGTACAAAAGAGGTTGAAACACTCTGCAGGTAAGCGAGTCTGCGAAACTCCGGATACGGTGCTGGTGAACGTTTACTGAAAAACAAAAAAATATAGCAGAGATGCAGGAGGTCCACAAGGAAATTTGATTCTTCTGATGGTTTAAAATAGGGGTTGATCCTATGTATTATATTTTATACAATAAAAAATATTTCACAAAGACACTCCGGGTATTGACAGAGGAATCCGATTAGGTTAAATTCGCTCGTTTCTACTAACCCAGATAAACTGAAATTTTTTAAAGGTTCAGGACTATTTTCATTATCCCCTGAGGGGTATAAGGGTCTGGAAAGAAATAACTTGGGTAATTCCGATCCGAAATGTGTTGCAGATTTAGTCGGTTTGATATTCACGAAACCGCAAGCGTAGCAGGGCTACGGTGAGGATTTCGGGGATGTCAAACCGGCTAAAGGTGTGATACAGTTCGGAAACGGAAAATCCAAGTTATTTCTTTCCAGACCCTAAGTGCCTTAAAACATGTGACACCGCAGGTGTCACATATAAATTCAGAATTTTTCCGCCACTCATTTCAGTACCCCCTTAAGGGGTACAAAAAATAAGAAAATTACCACTAAGGCACTAAACGGGTCGCGGGTCGTTAACTCAGGCGGTAGAGTATCTGCCTTTTAAGCAGAGAGTCACTGGTTCGAGCCCAGTACGACCCACCATAAATGTCCCCATCGTCTAGTCAGGTCCAGGACACCGGCCTTTCACGCCGGCAGCACCGGTTCAAATCCGGTTGGGGACGCCAGCAATATCGAGGGGTTAGCCGAGCCGGTTAGCTCCTTTTTTTTTGATACTTTTCCGAATGTGTGTAGAAAAACATTAAAGGCTTTTTTATGACATTAAATGAATTTGATTATTCCGGGCTGGACCGGCCCGAGGTGCTTCAGACGCTGTTTCATCCACGTAGCGAAACCGAAACGGCCGTGACGCCGGCCATTATTGACTTTGAGATAGCGGTTGAGGAGTCCATTTCCGTGGGCGGCAGATTCCACATGGCGGGACACGATGATCCCAATATCCTGTTTTTTCACGGCAACGATGAAATTGCAAGTGATTATGATTCGATCGGCCCGATGTTTGTCGAGGTTGGGCTGAGCTTCCTTGCAGTGGACTATAGAGGCTACGGTAAAAGCGGTGGTAATTCCACTGTTACGTCAATGATGCGGGATGCCCATGTAATCTTCAAGAAAGTAAAGCGCCGGCTTAAGGCCGAGAACCGGACCGGCATTATTATCGTTATGGGCCGGTCGCTTGGCAGCGCAAGTGCACTGGAACTTGCAGCCTCTTATCCTGATGATATAGCAGGTCTTATTATTGACAGCGGATTTTCAACAACGCATCCGTTCCTGGCGGCTCTGGGTGTTGATGTGCAGGGCCTTGGACTTACCATGACGGATGATTTCGGGAACGTGCGGAAGATCTCAACATTCGAAAAGCCTACCCTTATACTTCATGCCCAGCACGACCAGCTGATTCCCATTGAAGACGCCGGAATCCTGCATGCTGAATCCCCTGCCAGGAAAAAACAGTTGCAGATCGTACCCGGCGCAGACCATAACACAATTTTTGAACGTGTGGGAAAAATATATTTCCAGGAAGTAAAGCGGTTTACAAATGAAATATGCGGCGTGATACCCAACCGCGATCGCTATAAGAACCGAAGGAGGAAAAATTAGTAAACTTCACCTGACATATTTAAGCAGGAAAGGTGCAAAAAGCAGGATAAATACGTCACTTACAGGGCCGTTTATTGTGAAAACGGCTAGAGACAGGAAAAGCGGCAGCAGTGATGTTGAAGACTCGAGGGATAATGATTTTAAAGATGCCGGGTAAACGACAAAGAACAGAAGTTCTGCAATAGTGATTACGATAAATCCCCAGACAGCCCATTTTCTCTGATTCCACACGCCGAGCCCCAGTATGACCAGCGGTATCATGGAAATCATGTACTTATAACTGAGCGCCACCCCCACTGATTCTGCAATATTGGGATCACTGGATATCCAGACAAATGCCTTGAACAGGGCGATCCAGCCCACAATCCAGACCTGCCAGGAAAAATCGGAATCCAGTCTCTGTTCCGGAAAAATTTTGAATGAGTAGTCCTGTACGGTTGATTTCCGATTATTCATCTTGAGATTCCTTGAGTAAGGGCTCGATCAAAAATAACTTCACATTTTAATGCGCCGATCCATCCCGCATGGCTGCGTTGCTCGTCGGTTAAATAGCCCTGCTATTCGCCCTCCTCGCGCCTTGCCATGCGGGCGCCTCGACACCTGAAAATGTAAATTTATTTTTGAGCGAACCCTAAGAGAACTTAAGACTCTTACATGGCCAGTGGTTTGCGATCCTTCGTCTTTTAGGCGAACCATTAGGGCACTACAACTACGTCTTCCGCCTGAAGACCTTTTTCCGCCTTAACTACTGTAAACTCTACAGTTTGTTCTTCTTTAAGGGACCGATATCCATCTCCTCGTATCGACCTGAAATGAACAAATACGTCATCTCCCTTTTCCCTCTTGACAAATCCATAACCCTTTGCATTATTGAACCACTTAACGATTCCTGTTTCACGATCCGGCATACTGTGTCACCCCCCTCTTTCCATTCCGGGGTTGGGGCTGCATGCTCCGTCCGTATAAACAGTAACCCTCAAAACGTCGTCTGTAGACATAACAGCAACTCCAACGCAAAAAAAATACTCCATTATAAAATGGGTACATCGGATAACTTCCAGGTGTCAAGAAAAAAATCGTAAGCGAGCCTGCGAGACTTCGGATGCAGCGCCTGTGAACGCTTACGTTATTTAGTGCCTTAGTGGTAATTTTCTTGTTTTTTGTGGCAGAAAAACTCCGAAGTTATATGTGACGCCTGTGGTGCCACATGTTTTAAGGCACTTAT
>JAYEJK010000313.1:0-2188 GCA_034660535.1 Thermodesulfobacteriota bacterium
TATTGCGCTCAGATTTAGGTCGGATTGGGCCGATTGTGAGGTTACAAAACCGCAGGACTAGCAGCGCTAAATTGAGGATTTTGTAAACTCACAATCGGCCCAAAACGGCCTGAAGATGAGATGGAAGATGTACAAGTTATTTTTACTTGAGCCCTTAGGCTTGAAAAATAGTTGTGAGGACCTGAGGGCCTATGTTATGTTTCTTGCCTGTTCCTGGGTTTTTTTCTGACTCGACTGTCGAGAATTCTCATGCCATTCCCGCCTTCGCGTGAATGACGGGCTAAGTGGGTAGTGAATGGAACCATTGTTATTTTTCATCCTTATTGCATATCTGGCTGTTCAATTTATTGAAAACCTGATCAGTTTTATCAACTTAAGGCATCTGGCCGTTCACGGCGCCGAGGTTCCCCATGGATTTTCCGGCTATATTGACACACAAGACCTTGAAAAAATGCGTGACTACACCCTTGCCCACAGTCGGGTTGATTTTGCTGCGGCTTTTGTAACCATCTGCGTCACCTCTCTTTTTCTGTTCTGCGGCATTTTGAATTGGTATAACAACTGGATCATATCACATAATTGGCCCTTTGTCCTTTCAGGCGCCCTGTTTTTCCTGTTTCTGACATACGCGGATATGCTCATCAAAATCCCGTTTAATCTGTTTAATACATTTCACATTGAACAAAAATTCGGTTTTAACACACAGACCTTACGGTTATGGTTCGTGGATCAGATAAAGACTCTGATTGTGGTTACACTTCTCTATTCAATACTGCTTTTGTGCGCCTTCCAGCTCATCCGGATGGCGCCGAATTACTGGTGGTTCGTGCTCTGGCTGTTTCTCCTCTTATTCACCATCTTTATTATGTATATATCACCTTACGTGATTGAACCGCTTTTCAACAAATTCACTCCTATTACAAATACTTCTCTGGAAGAACAAATTAAACGCGTAATGAAGCGGGCCGGACTTTCCATTTCACGCGTGTTTAAAATGGATGCGTCCAGCAGAAGCCGTCACAGCAATGCATATTTTAGCGGAATCGGCCATGTGAAACGCATTATCCTGTTTGACACTCTGCTTGAGAACAACACAGATGAGGAAATCATTGCCGTTCTGGCTCACGAGGCAGGACACTGGAAGAAAAAGCACATTATAAAAAGACTTGTTGTAATGGAAACATTGGCGCTGGCAGGAATGTTCCTGATATTTAAAATCGTCCGGAGCGACATGCTTGCAACATTGTTCCAACTCGATCACCCTGACCTTTACGCCAAACTTTTCCTGGCGGGATTTCTTGGGTCGCTTCTTCTTTTTCCGTTTACACCTCTTGCCAACATGCTTTTCCGGCGCCAAGAGCGTGAGGCCGACGATTTTGCAGTCCAATTAACCAATAACCCAAAGGCCCTGGCAACCGCCCTTATCAAACTGGGCCGTGACAACCTTTCCAACCTTCACCCTCATCCCTTGTATGCCGCTTTTCATTACAGCCATCCCCCGCTGCCTGAGCGGATTTCAAAACTGCTTTCCCTGGATACCCCCGGTCATGACACCAAAATCTGATAAATTCTGGAAAAAGGCTGCCGGAGTCTTTCATGAAAAGGCTTCAGAGTATGATGAATGGTTCAGTGACAGTCTGTTATTTAACATTGAACTTGCAGGATTGCGCGATTTAAAAACCATACACGCCGAACCCAGGTTTGAAATAGGTGTCGGGCCGGGGAGATTTGCCGAGGCGCTTTCCGTAAAAACAGGTCTGGACCCCGCATTAGCCCCACTTGAACTGGCAAGGAAGCGAGGTGTGGCCGCATGTCAGGCAATCGGAGAAATGCTGCCTGTAAAAGAAAAAAGCCTGGGCTCTATTTTTATATTATTCACGCTCTGCTTTCTTGAACATCCGGATAAAACCCTGTCGGAATGTTACAGGACACTTAAAACCGACGGACATCTGATATTGGGCACAATTCCGGCAACCAGTGCATGGGGCGGGCTGCTTATTGCCAAACAGAAAGAGAATCACCCCTTTTACCGACACGCCCGTTTCTACAATTTAACGGATGTGAGATCAATGCTTCAGGATGCCGGCTTTAAAATCGTTGAAACCAGGTCCACCCTGTTCCAGCCTCCCGATTCATTAAATCAGATGGAATCTTCCTGCAAGGGAATGTATGATGATGCTGGTTTTGT
>JAYEJK010000313.1:2288-31830 GCA_034660535.1 Thermodesulfobacteriota bacterium
TGAGATCAATGCTTCAGGATGCCGGCTTTAAAATCGTTGAAACCAGGTCCACCCTGTTCCAGCCTCCCGATTCATTAAATCAGATGGAATCTTCCTGCAAGGGAATGTATGATGATGCTGGTTTTGTAATTTTTGCGGCTAAAAAATGTTCAGGGTTGAACAGTTAAAAATTACGATCAAATAAACCTTAAACTCTGAACCTTTGAACCCGGAGCCCCTGAGACTTGAACCTCTGAACCTTGAACCTCTGAACCTTGAACAAAGAAAGCATTGTAATCTATATCAGTATGTTCGTGATGGGCGGATGCGGGCTGGCGTATGAATATACCATGAGCCGGGTCGCGTCCGACCTGCTCGGCAATTCCGTCAGGCAGTGGGCTATTATAATCGGCGTGATGATGTTCTTTATGGGCGTTGGATCGGATGCACAGAAATATTTAAAAGAAAGACGACTTATCGACAAATTCATCCTTGCCGAGATAATACTCGGTCTGCTCGGGGGATTCGGTCCCATTGCAATGATGTACACATTCGGCGTACACCAGGGTTATTATATCCTGGTACAGTATGCATTCATAAGCACAATCGGACTTCTTATAGGTTTTGAGATCCCACTTCTCATCCGCATAAACCAGGCATACACAAGCGAACTCAAGATAAATCTGGGCGGGGTTCTGAAAATGGACTATATCGGAGCCCTTTGCGGCGCGCTGGTATGGATCTTTCTGCTTCCCAAATTTTTTACCCTGATTGAATCCGCATTTGTTTTAGGCATTCTGAACGTAATGGTTGGAGGGTTTACGCTTTATTATTTCCGCAGGCTTGCCAAATGGAGAATAAGGCTCTCATTTTTTACCATCTGCTGCCTTATCTCCCTTTCCTATGGTCTTGTCATGGCCAAAAATTGGACCAGTCATGCTGAACAATGGTTGTACCGGGACAGAATAGTATTTTCAGAGACCACTCCGTATCAGCATATCGTGATCACTGAATCCAGGTCCAATGACATCTATTGTTATATCAATGGACATCTCCAGTTCAGCGGCGCTGATGAGTTTATATACCACGAAAACCTTGTCCACCCGGCATTTGCGATTGCGCCGCGACATAAAAATATTCTGATCCTGGGCGGCGGCGACGGCATGGCATTGCGTGAGGTGTTGAAATATCAGGACGTAGAATCCGTTGTTCTATGCGATATCGATCCAATGATGACCCAGCTTGCACAAAAAAACAGCTATTTTACCAGACTGAACAACAACAGCCTGGCAAATTCCAGGCTGACTATTCTAACCAATCACGCTCTTCTGGAATCCGGAGAGGATCGCCTTCTTGTGCCTGATCAGAGGACAAGATTTCAGCGCCGTACCGAAGAATCGGTAAAAATTAAGATAATCAACATGGATGCTGCCAAATTCGTGGAACAAATTTCAGGAATGTATGATATCATAATCATGGATTTTCCGGACCCAAGCACGCCTGAACTTGCAAAACTCTATTCAACGGTATTTTATCACCATGTTGCCCAAAAACTCTCTGCAGAAGGAATAATGACGCAGCAGTCTACGTCGCCGGTTCATGCCGAAGAGGCATTCCTGTGTATAGGCAGGACGATGACCCAAAGCGGTCTTGCGGTAGTCCCGTATCACGACAATATACCCTCTTTCGGGGAATGGGGCTGGTGGATCGGCGGCAGGAATAATTTGTATTCCAAAGAAAAAATACGAAAACTGATTATAGATATAGATCGTTTTGAAGTAATGACCCGATATCTGACGCCTGAACTTGTCAAGGCGTCAATTCAATTCGGAAAAAATCAGCTTTTCACAAAGTTTGATGACATAAATGTACTTGCCGACACCAGACTCTATGATTATTATCTCACCGCATGGAAGAGAGAATATTAAATTAAAAATTACGAATTATGAATTGCGAATCGTGGATGATATCATTTTAAACTACCAGCAACTCACAACATACACTTTTGCGTAGATGTTTCCGACTCAGGGTCTAAGGTGTTAATTCCTGATTCGTAATTCCTACACTGGAGGTTATATTTTGAAAGAACGGACAATGATGATCCTTGCCGGGGTTTTCCTTCTCGTCGGGGTCGGGAGTTTTCTCTTTTCCCCCTCACCTGAAAAGGCCCAGTACGACGTCACTGTACAGAATATCAGCACGGCCGCAGACGGGCTCGATCTGAAGGCTGTCGGCGAGCTTGTCAAAAAGGCTAAGGATGCCGAGGATCTTGAAAGGCTGATAAATTCAAAAAAAGAAGGACTCAACAACTTAGACCTGAATGAGGACGGCAAGGTGGATTACATTTCCGTTGACGAATACGGAAATGACCAGGCCAAGGGCTTTTCTCTGACCACCGAGCCGACGCCGGGGGAGACCCAGGAGCTGGCAACCATTGATATCGAGAAAACAGGTGATGACAAGGCCCGGATGGAAATCCAGGGCAATCAGCAGATATACGGTCATAATCACTATTATCACAGCCATTTCGGCATAATGGACATGCTGATTCTCGGGTACCTGTTCCGGCCGCACGGACTTTTCATGTCGCCTTTCGGCTATGGCCATTACCCGCAGGGATATTCCTCCTATAATACAGCACAGCCCCAGTCTTACCGTTCAAAAACCGCCGCCGCAACCAGATCATCCTCGATGAAATCGGCGTCCGGCAGTTCTTTAAAAGGAAAAGCCGCCTCGCCTAACGCGGGCAGATCCGCCTCAAGCATCAAGGCCCCCTTAAAAAACCCGACCGTATCCCAGAGAAGTTTCCAGACACGAAATCCATCAAAAACCGTCAGCAGAGGCGGATTCGGCCGCTCAACAAGTACGAGCGCAACAAGCAGGCCGTCAAGACCGTCGGTCCGTTCGGGAGGATTCGGCCGTAGCGGCGGAGTATCCAGAGGGAAATAGATTTTGAATGATGAGTGATGAGTGATGAGTGATGAATGGCGAGTGATGATGTAAGGGCAGACTCCTGTGTCTGCCCTTACGACTTTCAACCTAATCTACCTAAGCAGTTACCGTTACCAAATTTTATTATAAATTCGGGAGTTTTCCATGATTGAATTACTCACAAACATAATAGATTTTAGACCGATTTTGGACCTTTTACAGCCACGGACAGCAGCTTATCTGCTGATTATACTGTTAATACTTTTTATTGGGAAAAAAATCGACGAAGTGCTTGCGCCATACGATCTGAACAGGGAGCTTACGGAAATTGACAACAAGGCGGTGGCTGTTTCATTTGCAGGCTACCTGTTCGGACTGGGAATTATCATGTGGGGCGTGCTGTCCACGGACCCTTCCGAGGCAGCGTACGCCGGCAATTCCATGTACGCGGATGTAATGGACACCATACTATGGGGTGGAATCGGAATCGCACTTCTCCAGATTGCCCGTATAGTAAATCAGAAAATACTGCTCTCCAGGTTTGACAGCATAAAGGAGCTGATCACTGACCGGAATGTGGGGACCGGAGCGGTTGAATGCGGCGCCTTTATCGGTTCCGCTTTCATCATCAAGGCAGCGCTGTCCGGCGAGGACAACGGCCTGGCCGTGGGTATCACGTCTACCCTTATATTTTTCGCCTGCGGCCAATTGGCGTTTGTGATTTACGGTTGTATCTATCAAAAAATGGCCCATTTCGACCTTCACGATGAGATCGAAAAGGATAATGTATCGGCAGGCGTAGCCTTTGGAATGAGCCTGGTGGCAAGCTCCATTCTTTTGTCGGGATATATCATGCGCTACGACTCTCTGCCGGGCTTTGCAGTATGGTTTGTTATAAGTATTTTCTTTCTCGTGACGTGCAGGTACCTGTTGGACAAAATCATGCTGCCCGGCTCTCTCCTGGATGAAGAAATCAGCCGTGACCAGAACTGGGGCGCAGCGCTCATAGAAGGAGGAATGGCAATTGTCATCGCGCTCCTGGTAACCGCCGCATTTTTTTAAGGTGATTTTATCATGACTCGGAAACAACTTACAATCTCTGAGGAACAGAAAAAACAATATGCCGGCTTGTATCTCCTTGATTACATGGTCACTGAATCGCGCACATTTCCGCTCCTCCTAGAGGAGGACGACACGGACCTTGAACCGGTTCTGGAATGGCTTCTCGTAAAGGATTATATCGGTATAATCGACAACGAGCGCTACGAACAGACTGTAAACGGAAAAGCAGCCCTGTCCCTGTTCATGACACGGTATAAAGAATACTTAAAGACGTTTGACATCTTTTCCGCAGTTGACCTTGAGACAGGAGAATTCGCGTTTGCATCCTGTGATGAATTTAAAAATGAAACCGAATGGCGCAATTTTCTAGATAATGAGCAATGGGACGACCTTCGGGTGGCGGTAGCTGATTACAGGGGCATGGACCCGGTTGAAATTGTATTCATGAGCTTTATCAACGAAAACCGATTCGGCCGAAACGAGACAGGCTGGCAGTTCGACCTGCTCCTGGGCACGGTCTGGGACGAAATTCTTGAGATAGCCGACACGGCTATCCAATGGCATGAATTAGGGTGGGAGGATGAGCAGGGAGGAGTGTGCGCCGAGGATGTGATTAAAGATATAATCAACCAGGGAACCGAAATTATGAACCGGATTCATGAGTCTGTTGATTAGGGCTCGCTCAAAAATAACTTCACATTTTAATGCGCCGATCCATCCCGCATGGCTGCGTTGCTCGTCGATTAAATAGGCTCTGCTATTCGCCCTCCTCGCGCCTTGCCATGCGGGCGCCTCGACACCTGAAAATGTAAATTTATTTTTGAGCGAACCCTTAATGCCTATAATACTGCATATATGGAAAAAATTTTTTAGAAGTACGCTGTTGCGATTCCGGATAATCAAGGTCATCACTCTGGTAGTCTGCCTGAATCTTTTCTTTGGTTTACTTTTCTATATTGCCGAAACAAAGGTGCAGGAAGGCCTCTCACTTTATGACGGGATCTGGTGGGCAATGGTCACCATGACGACAGTCGGGTACGGTGATTACTACGCCCACTCCCCAATTGGACGTTTCCTGGTATCGTTCCCCTGTATGCTTGTAGGAATCGGTGTTGTCGGCTACCTGGTCGGTGTTGTTGCTGATTCGGTAATTAATGAATTGACCAGAAAAAAAAAAGGACTCGTGAAGATCAAAGAAAAAAATCACATAATAATCTGCAACAATCCCAGCACAGACAAAATCCTGGATCTTGTTACAGAACTTAAACTGCATCCGGATTACACTGATTCCGTTTTCGTGCTCATCACAGACAATTTAACCGAACTGCCCGAAGATCTTGTTAAAAAAAACATCCGCTTTGTAAAAGGCGACCCCATCAGGGAAGACGTTCTGGTTAACGCGAATGTCTCAGAATGCAAAGGGGTGTTTGTCCTTGCCGTTGACCCTATGAATCCTCAATCCGATGCCAAAAACTTTGCAACCGCCACGATAATTGAACTTATTGAACGGGAAATAGGCAGGCCCATCAAAGTAGTCGTAGAAATGGTAAGCAAGAATAACATTCCCATGATGAAACGCTCCATGGTAGACGGTATTGTTTCAACCGAGGGAATAACCGACTGCCTCATGGTTCAGGAATTTCTATATCCCGGCGTTCACGACATCATTCAACAAATAGTAAGCAACACCGTGGGCAGTCAGTTCTATATCTTTGACACCACTTTACAGGGTCACACAGTGCTCGATATCCAGGTGGCCGTGCTCAAGCACCCCGCGAATCTACAGTTAATCGGCATTATCAGACATGGGAAACCCATTTTAAATCCTGCCAAAAAAGTGGTCATTAAACAGGATGACAAGCTGATCATGCTTGCTGAAAATAGACGTGATTTCGAATCAATTGAGAAGGATATACTGAACCAATAAAATAGGAACGGAGGCTACTCTTATGAGCAACGAAGTGATTATTACAACACACAGATATGATGAGTTCGACGAATTTCTCGAATTTCACGGTTTTGTGGTGGAAAAGGTTGGGGAATTTATTTACAAAATTACCAGGGAAGAGGAACTGCCGGTATTTGTCAATATCGACGGCAACAATATGTTCTTTGAGGTGGATCTCGGCAATGTCAGCGCATTTGCAGACAAGGATTTTTGTTTCAAACTCCTTAGCATGAACACCGAAATTCTTCCTGTAAGTTTCGGGATAGACAACACGAATCCGGATGACATCAGGCTTGTACTGGTGGAAAGCCGTGTGACAGGCAACCTTAATGACGAGGAACTCCTGTCGGTCTTTGACTCTCTGGAACTGGCTGTTGACAGGGCGGAGGAGCTGCTGGCGGAATACATCGGCTAGCATTCGCTCTTTACCCATAAATGGAAAGCCATTTTTTTTATTCTTGATTGGTCAATTAAAATAAAGACTTATGGGTAGGCAGGGCCGGCATCTGTGTCTAATATATATCTGATTCCATAACTAAGACTAACCCCGGAAGGGGTTAAAGCATTTGGAAGGTGAAAAAAATGAGTGTATTTTCAAGAATATTCAAAATCGGACAGGCAAAAGCGAACAAGGTTGTTGATAAATTGGAAAAACCTGAACTCATGCTGGAGCAGGCTATTCGCGACAAGGAAAAGCAGATAAAAGAGGCAAAAAACTCCGTTATGCAATGTATTGCCACCGAAAGGCAGACCAAGAGCATTATTCAAAAAGACAAGGCTGATCAGCTCCAGTGGGAACAGAAAGCCGAATCAGCGCTAAAGGCGGGCAGGGAAGAGCTGGCGATAAAGGCCTTAAACAGGGGCAGTGAGCATGAACAGAAGGCGGCCGCGCTTGAGGGTCAGTGGCAGACCCAGCGATCCAGTGTTGACGCACTTAAGCAGGACATCTCCAAAATGGAAGAGGAACTTGCCGAATTCAAGCGTAACAAGGATTTTATAATTGCTCAGAGCCGTGCGGCTGAAGTCAAGAAACAGATTTACCAGGCCAAGGCGAATATGGGCAAGGACAACAGTGCTGACGACCTGATGGCAAGGCTTAAGGCAAAGGCGGAGAGAGCCGGATTAGAAGCCGATGCTGCAAAGGAGATGGCGGATTCATTCAGCGGCGGGGATTCGCTTGACAAGGAATTTGCGCAACTGGGAACAACAACCGCCTCGGCCGGGGCACATGATAAACTGGCTGCGTTAAAGGCCAAGATGGGAAATTGAAACTGAAGGTAAAAGGTGGAAGGTGGAAGGTGGAAGGTCTTGAATGAATATTTAATCCGAAAATCCGTGAAACACTTTCTGGCCGAAGATATCGGAAACGGGGATATCACATCTGAAGCGATTTTCTCAGCAGAGCAGACCGGGGAGGCCGTATTTGTCGCAAAGGATTCTTTTATTGCCGCGGGCATGAAAAAGGTTGCAGGGCTTGTTTTCCAAATCAGAAATCCGGAGATCGAGATATCGAATACAACGGTTGACGCAACTGAAGTTTCACCTGGTGACATCCTTCTGAAAATCAAAGGTCCGGTCCTGGATATCCTGGAGGCTGAAAGAGTCGCCCTGAACCTGGTCCGGAGATTGTGCGGTATTGCGACCCTTACATCCCGGTTTGTGAAGCAGGTTGCCACCCTGCCTGTCAGAATTGTCGATACGAGAAAGACGACTCCGGGCTTAAGAGCGCTTGAAAAATACGCGGTCCGGGTCGGGGGAGGCTACAATCACCGTTTCAATCTGTCGGACGGGATTTTGATCAAGGACAATCATATTGCGGCATGCGGCTCCATCACCGAGGCTGTGCGGTTTGTCCGGGAAAATATCCATCACTGCCTGAAGATAGAGGTTGAGACGGAAAAACTGGAACAGGTCAAGGAATGCCTTGAATGCGGTGTCGAAATCATCATGCTGGACAATATGGAGATTCCTGTTATGAAGGAGGCTGTTTCACAGGTTGCCGGAAAAGCTGTTATCGAGGCATCAGGCGGAATCAATTTAGACAACATAAAAGCTGTTGCGGAAACCGGCATTGACATCATCTCAATCGGCGCAATCACCCACTCAGCCCCATCCTGCGACATCAGTATGCGACTGGTAAACGCTTACAAACCACCCTGCCGGCCTGATCATTAAGGGTCTGGCAACGCCTCCCTGTGGAGTGTTGCCGAATATTTACGGCATTTTTTCCATGTCCTCTCCAATCACCAACGACAAACCGGATCTGAAAAATTTCACACTTGATGATCTGACTGCTTTTGTCCGGAAAATGGGGCTCAAGCCTTTCCGGGCCAGGCAGATATTCTCATGGCTTTACCGTCCGGGCATCACCTCTTTCCCCCAGATGACCGACCTTTCCTTAGAACTCAGGGACGCGCTGGCCCAAAAAGCTCGAATAAGCATATTTATCCCATACACTGTTGAAAAATCAAAAGACGGCACGGTAAAATTCGCCTTCCGGCTCGATGACGGAGCTTTGATCGAAAGCGTATTGATCCCTGAACAAGATCGAAATACGCTTTGTATTTCATCACAGGTCGGATGTGCTATGGAATGCACTTTCTGCCTGACCGGGACCATGGGATTTAAAAGAAATCTGAACCCTTCCGAGATGGTGAATCAGGTCTGCGCGGCCATTGAATACATAACCGGCAAAGAGATGGGCAGCCTCAACAACCTGGTATTCATGGGCATGGGAGAACCGCTGGCCAATCTTTCCAACCTGCTTTCCGCATTAGACATTCTCATGGATCAGAGGGGCCTTGATTTCTCAAGCCGGAGGATCACTGTCTCTACCTGCGGCCTTATCCCTCAGATTGAAAAACTGGGCCGCCATTCCACCGTCAACCTGGCAATCTCACTACATGCGGTTAATGATAAGACACGCGACCAGCTGATGCCTGTAAACAAAAAATATCCTCTTAACGACCTGTTTGAGGCGTGTCGAATGTTCCCGCTTCCCAAAAGAAGGAGAATCATGATCGAATATGTCCTTTTAAAAGATGTAAATGATTCGCCTTCCGAGGCAGCTCTTCTTGCAAAAAGGCTGCGCAACATCCGGTGCAAGATCAATCTGATTCCCTTTAATGAAACAGCCCCCCTCCCCTTTCTCAAACCACCACCTGAACGGCTTGAGACATTCCGGGAAATCCTCCGTAAAGCAGGCTACACGGTCATCATCCGAAACAGCCGGGGCGCGGACATCTCAGCCGCATGCGGCCAACTTGCCGGCAAAAGTTATACCTTAAAGAAATCGTAACCGTTCAGAGAGGGTCCCCTATCCACACAGCCAGGTATGTGGTTTTTCTCACTACCACCGCGTATTTCCGTATTAATTTAATTTAAAAGTTGTCAAGTATTGCGCAATATGTTATTGTGCAAAACTATTTCATACAATACTTAATCTTTTGAGAGCGTTTTTTCTTAAGAACTAAGATGCGGCGGCTGTAAAGGTTTACAGGGCGAAGATTATTCAATTTCTTTACCCACCCGAACGGTCATGAACGGGTTACAAAAAATGACAGACAATCAAAACAACCAACCGCACATGCAGAAACAGGACAAGGAAAATGATCCAAGATTTGACAGGTTCCAGACCATTCTGAAAAATTTGCGCATCATCTTCCGTTCCGCCCAGGCCCACTCCCGACGGGTTGAAAAGGAATCAGGACTTTCCGCTGCCCAGTTGTGGATGTTGTGGGAGTTATTCAATGAATCGGGACTTACTGTTTCCGGGCTGGCAACAGTTTTGTCTATTCATCGGTCAACATCCAGCAATATGCTTGACAAACTGCAGCACAAGGGACTTGTCCACAGGGACCGCAGCCACAATGATCAACGGATTGTACAGCTTTATTTGACCGAAAAAGGAACGGAATTGCTGGCAAAGGCGCCAAGACCGGCCCAGGGCGCTCTCACTGACGTCTTATTGCGATTGCCGGACGATACTTTGCTGGAACTTGAATCCGGGCTGGACAAATTTGTAGCTGCTTTGAAAATCATCAACACGGAATACGGCATGGTACCTATTACCGAGAAATCATCATACACAGATGATAACTGTTCAAGTGGATTACCCCGGTAATCCGCAATTAGCCAATATTTTAACGAGGTCTGTATTTATAAAAAAAACTATGGAGAATACCTGCCGGACATTACAAGTAACTACTGGAAAAAGTCAGATTCTTCTTTCTTTACAGGGAGAAGAACCACCATTAATCAGCTATCGCCCTGCCTTTAATATTGATTTCTGCGAAAGACTGCTTGGCAGAAAAAACGGCAAGGTGCCCCGCTCCACCCGGATCAGGCTGGACACTATGCAGAAAAGTCTGGCGCCTCAGATCCATCCACGGGTAAGCTTTAAAGTCCATGAGATTTCAGAAATCAAACAAGACGATGTAACTCTCGGAGACCACGCTACTTTCCACAGCCGCAAAATGGCCCAATCCCTGAAAGGCGCCAACAGAGCGGTAGTCTTTGTCGCCACTGTAGGGCGTCAAATTGAGGTTAAGATCAACCATCTCATGCAGAAAGGAGAATTGGCCAATGCCTGTGTTGCCGACGCTCTTGGCTCCTGTGCGGTTGAACACCTGGCAGAACAATTCCAAAACCAGATCGCATGTGAATTTTTAAACGAGGACCAGGAAGTGGGATTGCGTTTCAGCCCCGGCTACTGTGATTGGCCGGTTACTGAGCAGGAGACTCTGTTCTCACTTGTGGACAATGAAACCGCGGGAGTCAAATTGGGCAAGACCTGCCTGATGAATCCCCGAAAATCCATTTCAGCGGTTTTTGGAATTTACGATCATGCTGAAACGCCTGTGAAACACTCAAAAAATCCCTGCCTCAGGTGCGCGAAAAAGGATTGTATCGCAAGGCGGACAGCAGTGCAGGAAGGTAAAGGTAACTTCTCAATAAATGGTGGTAGCAAAAATTGAATATTCTTTCTGGATTCCGGCTAACTGCATGCCGGAATGACGGACTTGGAGCTTGGATTGTCATTCCCGCATGTCTTTAGCGGGAATCCAGGACTTTGGCCACCACTTATTGAGAACTTGCAGGTAAAGAAGGTAAATGTAACTTAAAAAAACTATGAAAATAAAAACTAGAAAAGGGTTGGCCGGCGGTCGATACACCCCGCTCTCTAAACATGATATTCAAAAAATCCATGAAGCATCCATGCACGTATTTGAAGAAGTCGGTGTGCAGGTGAATTATCCCGAAGCCCTGGCCGGCTTTCTTGAAGCCGGGGCAACCTTGATGGACAAAAAACATAATATCGTGAAAATGAATCGCGGACTGGTAAAAAGCCTGCTTTCCACTGCGCCTGCGACAATTACTCTCTGCGGTCGCGATGAGTCAGGCGAACTGGATCTTGAAATAGGCGGGAACAGGGTCTATATGGGCACCGGCGGCACTGCATTAAATGTACAGGATCCCGGCAGCAGCGAATCAAGAAGGGCAAAGCTTAAAGATGTGATGAACATGGCCCGGCTTGTTGACGGGCTGGATAATATCCATTTTTACATGCTCAATGTTTATCCCGAAGATATTCCCGTGGAGGAGATCGATGTCAATCGTTTCGGCGCGGGACTGAACAGGACAAGCAAACACATCATGGGAGGCGTGTATACGGTAGATGGAGTACGCAATGTAATAAAGATGGCGGAAAAAATCGCCGGTTCGCCGGATGCGTTGCAAAAGCGTCCTTTTATTTCCATGGTTGCCTGCCCGATCAGTCCGTTCAAGCTGGACCAGAGTTACGGTGAACTCGCTGTTGAAGCGGCAAAAAATAATATTCCGATTGTGGTGCCCGCGGAACCTCTGTGTGGAGCCACTGCGCCCATCACCCTGGCCGGAAACCTTGTGGTTCAGAATGTGGACACCCTGGCCGGAATCATCATGACCCAGCTTGCTAATCCGGGATGCCCTTCCATTTATGGCTGTATATCATCAATCACTGATTTGAGGGATATGAAGTACCTGGCCGGGGCCGTGGAAATGGGGTTGATGAATGCCGGCGCAGCCCAGATGGCACAGTTTTACCGGCTGCCCTTTTACGCGACCGCGGGCATGACTGATTCTAAAGTCATTGACGCCCAGGCTGGATATGAATCCGCAATCACCTCAACCCTGGTTGCTCTTGCCGGAGCAAATTTTATTCACGATGCAGCCGGATTTGTCGAATTCTGCATGACTGCTTCATACGACAAACTGGTAGTGGACAATGAGATACTTGGAATGGTGATGCGGGCCGTGGAAGGCATTGAAGTAAACGATAGGACCCTGTCCCTGGATGAAATCAAAAAAGTGGGACCCGGCGGCCATTTTGTTTCTTCGCGCCATACTCGCAAATATATGCGCACAGAGCACTACAAACCGCAACTGAGCGACCGGGACACACGTGAACAGTGGCAAGCCCGAGGCGGCCTGGATACGTGCCGGCGTGCCACGGCTTATGTCCGCAACGTTTTAGAATCGCCGGCAAAAAATATTCTGCCCAGTGAGATCCGAACCTCGATCAAAAAAAATATCCCGGCTATACGCCCTTTTATTATGGAATAAGAGTAATCGTCCACAGGCACCCCATCTGCACGCGCCCAACGGAAGTGCCCTTGGGGTGCGATCAGTCCCGACTCACATAGGTTTACTATAGTTCGTCGGCCTGCTCACGCACATATGGGGCACCTGTGAACGATTACATTCAGAGGAGTCTGATAGAGGAAAATTCATGATCACCATTGCTGAAAAAATTAATGCGACCATTCCATCGGTAAAAAAAATTATCGAAACCAGGGACAGGGATAAATTACTGGAACTGGCCCGGGTACAATCCGAGGCCAAGGCGGATTTTCTGGATGTGAATGTCGGTACCGGCAGCGGCGGCCAACAGGATGAAATTAACTCCATGAGATGGGCTGTAACCACGATCCAGGAAGAGATTGAAACACCGTTGTGCATAGACAGCGCTGATCCTGATGTGCTTGCAGAGGGACTTGCCGCCAGGGCCGGAAGGCCCTCACTTATCAATTCAACCAAAGGCTCGGATAAGCACCTTAATGCGGTTGTGCCTCTGGCCGCAAAATACGGCCAGCCATTGGTCGGTCTGGCAATGGATGAAAAGGGCATTCCCGTCACTGTAAGCGCACGGGTGGCCGCCTGTTCCAAAATCGTAAACATATGCGGCAAACATCAAGTCGGCCTGGAAAACGTATTTTTCGATCCCCTTGTGCTCCCTGTCTCAACTGATGTCAAGAACGGCATGGTCACCCTGGAAACCATCCGTGCTTTAAAAAAGGAATTCCCAAAAGCGCGTAGCGTAATGGCCGTATCCAATGTCTCTTTCGGCCTGCCTGAAAGAAAAGTGTTCAATACCGCCTTTCTGCATTTGGCAATTTTTGCCGGCCTTGATGCAGCGATTCTGAACGTACTGGATACGGATCTTATGGGCGCTGTTAAAACCGCTGAAGCCATAATGGGCAGGGACCGCCACTGCCGCAAATATGCAAGGTTCTGGAGAAACAATAGATGAGGAAGGAAGTAAATGAACGATTTTAGAAAAGGCGTCATTGTTAAACCGTATGAACGGCTTAATCAGGACCAGCTCAGTCGGCTCCACTCCGTCTCAATGGAAATTCTGGCCGATCCCGGTATCTGGTGCTACAACCGGCGTGCCGCTGATCTTTTCAAACAACACGGGGCAACAGTATGGCAGGAAGAGGAGACAAACTCCTCCTGCTGGAGAGTTCAGTTCCCTCCGGAGTTGATTACTGATTCTTTAAAAAAAGCGCCGTCACGGATAATTCTTGGAGCAAGAGATCCTGCAAACCGGTTGGAAATTGACGCTGAAGTGCCCAGAGTGTATTTCGGTTCAGGGTCCGAGACCAATATCTGGCTTGATACCGAGATGGAAGAATACGTCAGCCGCTCTGACGATTCGGTAATCCAAAACCTTCCCGTATTCACTAAAAAGCGTGGCAGCGCCGAGCTGCTTTGCAGGGCTGCTCATTTATGTGAACAACTGGAGCATCTTGATTTTTTTATCCGCCCGGTCAATATCCAGGACCCGGATGTAAATGAGGCCAATCACGATGTAAACAAATTTTTTGCAAGCTTAAACAACATCACCAAGCATGTTCAGGCCGGCCTGACCAGGCTGGAAAGCTTAAAGGATGTAATACAAATGGCCGAAATCATTGCAGGTGGCCCTGACGAATTGCAGGAAAACCCGCTGATTTCCTTTATCGCATGTGTTTTTAAAAGCCCCTTGCAACTGGTTAACGATACTGCGGACAAGGTCTTTGACATTGTGGAAAAGACAGGGCTGCCTGTTGTGATTTCATCCTCCCCGCAGGGCGGCTCCTCCGCCCCTATTCAAGAGACAGGCATGGTGGCCCAGATCAATGCCGAAATCCTGACTGGAATTACTCTGACCCAGTTGATCCGGCCCGGAACCCCGGCTTTGTATGGCAGCGTGGCAGTCCGGGCCCGCCTGGATGATCTTCATGACCTCTATGGCTGTCCTGAATTCAACCAGTATAACAATGACTGCGCCCAACTGGCCCGTTATTACAAACTCCCCTGTTATTCCAGTTCAGGTGTGAGCAATGCCCAGACTCCCGGCATGCAGGCGACTTTTGAAAAACTCTACACACATCTCTACATGGCCATGAGCGGCGCTCAGTATATCCATTACTCATTCGGACTGCTTGATCGAACCAATACATTCTGCCCGGTTCAGGCCGTGCTGGACAACGAACATATAGGACTTATCAAACACTGCCTGCGGTCACCCGTCATTGACCCGGAAACAGCCGGCGAGGCAGTGGAGATGGTCAAAAAGGTGATGGCAACCAGCCATCGTCTTTTCACTCGCCATACCAGAAAACCGGTACGGGCGGGCCTTGTGTCGCAGCCTTACCGGTTTGAGACTAAAACCATGCACGACACGGTTATTGAAAATGGGCTTCGGTACATGGCTGAACTGGAGGCGCGTCCGGTCCGCCATCTTGACGCAGACACCGTGGCCGAAATATACAACAAGATACCGGGACTTCTGCCCCGACTGAAACAGAGCAGTTAGGAATGATGAATGATGAATCATTTGCCTCGTCTTTGTTTGTTTGCCAATATCTTGATGTATCGGAAAAACAAAGTTTCGCTGATTCGCATAGGATAAACCATCGTCATTCCGGCATGTAGTTAGCCGGAATGACGAAAAAATTAATTATTCTATGTTTTTGCCCGAAGGGCGTATGTTCTCAAGGAGAAAATGATAATGCAAGGACAGGAATTATTGGACAAAATCGCTGTTAATGTTGTGCAGGGCCGGGTGGAGTCTGAAGACGAAGGTTTTGACGAAGGTTATGAAGATCAACCGGCGGTAACCGAACTGGTTAAAAAAGCGCTTGAAAATAACATTGATCCTGAAGATATCCTGCTCAAGGGACTTACCTCTTCCATGAACGTGGTAGGCGAAAAATTTGAAGCAGGAGAATACCTGATCCCCGACATGCTGGCCGCAGCGGAAGCAGTGGGCGCGGGCATGGACATCCTTACCCCGCATCTTTTGAAAGCCAATATCGAATCAAAGGGCAAATTTGTTATTGCCACTGTAGCAGGCGACCTTCACGACATTGGTAAAAATATCGTGGCAATAATGCTCAAAGGCGCAGGTTACGAGGTGTTTGATCTGGGAGTTGATGTCCCGGTGTCCAAAATTGTCAATACCGTACAGGAACAGAAGGCTCAATATCTCGGGCTTTCCGCCCTGCTCACCACTACAATGCGCAACATGGACCAGGTGATTATCGGCCTTAAAGAAGCCGGATTGCGGGACAAGGTCAAAGTCTGTATCGGCGGAGCCCCGACCTCCCAAGATTTTTCCGATCGGATCGGCGCAGACGCCCATTGCAGTGATGCTTTTGCCGCACTTGACTGGCTCAAGACCGCCTGAATTATTAAAAAATTATGTTTAAAGGAGAAAAACATGTGTGGAATCGCAGGTTGTTTTGGGGCTGTTGACGAAAAAACAATTAACAAAATGCTGGATGCTCTCAGACACAGAGGACCGAATGACAGGGGGCTGCACACCGGCGACAATTTTGTTGTAGGACACACACGTTTATCAATTGTAGATGTTGCCGACGGCCACCAGCCGATCCTGGATGATGGCGGCAAAAGGGGTATTATTGCCAATGGAGAGATATACAATTTTAAAAACCTGAGGGAAAGTCTTTTACAGGATTATAAATTCAAAACCAAGACGGATACGGAAGTTATTCTTCATCTTTACCGGAAAAAAGGGCCTGAATGTGTAACTGAACTTGACGGCATGTTTGCATTTGCCCTGTTTGATGGTGATGATTTCATGCTGGCAAGAGATCCGATCGGCATCAAACCCCTTTATTACGGCTATCGTGATGAAAATATGTATTTTACTTCCGAGCTTGGCGCCATGAGTCTTGCAGGGCTTGATCAAGTCCATGAGTTTCCTGCCGGACACTATTATACACCGGCAAAAGGCTTTGTGCGGTACTATAAGATACCCGAGATCCAAGATCATCTCTTAACAGACATAAACAAAACATCAACCCTGATTCGGGAAACATTTATTAAAGCAGTAAAAAAGAGACTGCTTGCAGACCCTGAAGTCCCGGTCGGGTCATTCTGCAGCGGCGGTCTTGACAGCAGCCTTGTCGCAGCGATAGCAGCCGACGAGATTCCGAACCTTCACACATTCGTGGTCGGCATGAAGGACGAAGCCGGGGATTTAAGCGACGATGTTAAGGCGGCGCGCATAGCTTCAAAGCATATCGGGTCCACGCATCACGAATTGATATTTACCGAGGAAGAGTATTACGATGCTCTTTCGCTTGTCATTGAAAAACTGGAAACTTATGACCCGTCGCTGGTGCGTTGTGCGGTTCCCTGTTATATGACATGCAAGCTGGCCGCTGATTATGTGACTGTCGTGCTGACCGGAGAAGGCGCTGACGAGCTTTTTGCAGGCTATCACTATATGAAAAATTTTCCATTTGACAAGCTGAACATGGAGGCAAGGCGCTGCATCGGAAATCTTCATAATATAAATCTTCAGAGAGCGGACAGGATGGGAATGTTTTTCAGCCTTGAACTAAGGGTCCCGTTTCTTGATGTGGAGATGATTCGACTGTCAATGAAAATACCGCCGGAACTCAAAATACGTGAGCACGAGGGCGCAAAAATCGAAAAATGGATTCTCCGAAAGGCTTTTGAGAATACCGGTTATCTGCCTGATGAAATATTATGGCGTTATAAAGTGCAGTATACTCAAGGGGCAGGCTGTGAGGACCTTGGGGAAAGACTTGCGGAAAAAATGAGCGATGATGAATTCGAACAGGTCAAAACAGAGAATCCCAAAGCTGTTATCAACAGCAAAGAGGCTGCATATTATTTCAAGATTTTCAGGAAATACCATCCCCAGGATTCAATACTCGGATCAATAGGAATATGGACCGGTTTTGATTTTGCCGAAGAGCGTGAAAAAGTCAAGGGAACCATGGACGGTGGTCTCAAACACCAACACGAAGAAGAGATTATAGAGGACGCGGCCTGAATGAAATTGACGGTTCTCGGGTCAGGGGGATGCATGGTTATCCCCAAACCGTTATGCACATGCAAAGTTTGCGAAGAAGCAAGGGAAAAGGGCCCGCCCTTTGAAAGAACGGGCCCTTCTCTGTTTCTAAATGATGAAAATCTCCTGATCGACACTCCGGCTGAAATTTCTTTGCAGTTGAACCGCGAACGGATAAAAAATATCAACTACCTGATATTCACCCATTTGGATCCTGACCATGTGGAGGGAACCAGGATTGTTGAACAGATAACACTTGATTTTCGCACCTGGCGCGCATATCCGGACAGGCAGATACGTTTGGTGCTGCCGGAAACGCTGATGCACAGGCTGAAAAATATCAAATCCGCCTATGGCACACTGATAGATTACTACGAAAAGCAGGGTTTTGTTAAAACCATTACATTCAGGGACAAAACGGAAATCGGGAAAGTCCGCATAACAGCGCTCCCTGTTGATCGAGGTGATCAGGTATCATTTATATATGTTTTTGAAAAAAACGGGCGGAAAATCGTTTATGCGCCTTGCGATATCAAGCCGTTTCCTGAACACAGGGACGAAGTGCTGCATGCCGATCTTGTCGTGATTCAGCCGGGTATCTTTGAAGACGGACTAAGGCATGATTTTATTTATCCTGATGACCATGTTTCAAGGACAACCCTTTACACCTTTAATGAAACGATTGCCCTTTGCAAAAGAATTCAGGCTGCGCGGATATTATTTGTTCATATTGAGGAATACTGGAACAGAGGATATAACGAATATTGTGAACTGCAGAAAAAACATGATAATATTTCGTTTGCATATGACGGAATGCGCATTGATTGTTGAGGAATTTGTAATTTATGGACACCATGAATACTGAAATGGACAAACTGGCAGAGAGAATACACACCGACGCAATTCAGGTGCTTGAAGAGGTCGGTGTTAAATGTGATTCAAAAAAAATAAGGCGCATCTTTGAGGATACCGGTCTGGCCGCCTTTGATGAGTCAACCGGCCACATACATGTCCTTGCCCCGCTTGTAGATCAGGCATTGAATACAGCGCCTAAAAGAGACCAATACTGGATACCTGAAAATTCCTTTGGAGTAGGGGGAACCGCGCCTTTTGTGTATGACGATGATACCGGTGAATTTGTGGCTCCGACATTTGAACATGTTACAAGGATAGCAAAAATCGTAAATGAGACGGATGTAATCAATTTTATGGCGCGAGGTGTTCTGATCCCCAAACAGGAAGTAAAGGTAATGGACACTATTATCGAAAACTGCGATAAACCCATATATATTGCCGCAGTTACTGAACAAGGAATTGCAAGGGCCTATGAAATCCATAAATCAAGAGGAGGGCTTACTGTTCAGTTTTCCATTATAAACAGCCCGTTGAACATTATCCAGGGCATGGTGGATCCATTTCTGTCGTGTGTGGAAAAAGGGATTCCCGTCTATGTTTCCACAATGCCCATGGCCGGTTTGTCCGGTCCTTATTCCATGTCCGGCCTGTTGACCCTGACTCATGCGGAAGGCCTGTTCGGAATCACGCTTGCACAGCTTATCCGTCCAGGCATTGTTACAGTACATGCCGGACTGCCTTCAATTTCCAGCATCCAGAAGAACTACTCGATTGATCTGGGCCTGGTTTCACATAATATTGCAAATCTTTTGCTTGAAAAAATAAACAAGAGGCTGGAAATACCCTCAATCCAGACCGCATGCACTACAAGCCAGGAAGCCCCGAATGAAACGGCTGAAAAAGAGGCGGTCATGGGCTTTGCTTTAATGAAAAAATATGGTTTCCACCAGATGCGCCATAGTTTTGGTTTTTTAAAAGAATTGGTCTCGTTTTCCATAGCAAAACTGGAAAGACATATTGAACTTTGCAGGGAAACAGGTCCTGAACTTGCACCGGATTATCAACTTGATGCGTATGACCCTGAAGGACTTGAAGTAATCAAACGATGTGGAAGCGTTGCCAATTATATGAGGGATGATCATACATTATCAAACACTGGAAAATCATTTTTAATATAGGTTGTCACGGAATTGCTTCACGCTTACGTAAACGTTCACAGGCACTGTAGCTGCACACTTTCTCACTTTCCCACTTTCTGACCTGCGCCATATCCGAAGTAGAATGTCCCGCCTTACGTTGGTAGCCGCCGCCGGTGAACCGCCGGTGGGTTCGGTCCAGAAAATAAGGGATGGGGACGAAATAACTTTCCCATCTAGGCGCTCAGATTTAGGTTAGATTTGGTCGATCTGATTGAGCAAAGCCACAGGCATAGCCGATCTATTCCGAGGACTTTGCGAATGAAAATCGGCCAAAGATAGCCTGAAGGTGAGATGCATAGATGGGGAAGTTATTTTTACTTGAGCCCTAAGGGTCCGCTCAGAAATAAATTTGCATTTTAGAGTTGACAATGTGACATATATTTCGGCAAGCTTCATATGATACCCCAAGGGCATTTGCTTCGCGGCACAAAACCGCAGGAATAGCAACGCTCTTTTGAGGATTTTGGCATATGAAGATCGCTGAAAGAGATGTTATAGTGTCGCCTATAAAATGTGAAGTTATTTCTGAGCGGACCCTAAGGATTAATAATTGACGCAATCCACCTGAGGTAGTATATTGGTAGCATGAAAGTCAAGACATCTATCACACTATCGGACGAGGTACTTAAGGCTATCGATCTGCACATCGGGGGGTACAGAAGTCGATCGGAATTCTTAGAGACGGCTGCACGCAAATTCATTGCCCAATTGGTACGAAAAGAAGCTGAGCAGCGTGATCTTGAAATCATCAATCGCCGTGCGGATTCGCTCAACGCTGAGGCAGAGGATGTGCTTACTTATCAGGTCCCGCTGTGAGACGCGGCGAGTTATACAGAGTCAGGCGACCCTCGTCACGTGATCCGAAAAAGTACCGTGTGTTCGTCATCGTTAGTCGTCAGATTTTGATCGATTCCCGATTCTCGACAGTTATTTGTGCCCCTGTTTATACGGCCTACGAGGGCCTTTCAACCCAAGTTGCCGTTGGAATCGACGAAGGTCTGAAGCATGACAGCAGCATTCACTGCGACGAACTCATCAGTCTGTCGAAATCCATGTTGACAAACTACATCGGTAAGCTCCCTTCCGAGAAGCTACACCTTCTTGAGAGGGCTCTGGAAATTGCTTTGCAACTGCTCGACGAATAGGAAGACCGAACAAAGAATGGGGTCATCGGAATGAGAATGGGTGTAACCGATCACAGGGCAGCGCTTCGCTGCAGACCATAAGAAAAAAAGAGTAGCCCTCTGTCCCAAAATTATATTGCACCGCAGAGAGATCAGTCTCCTCAAAGGACTCGACACCGGTCACGGGAAGGCCTATTCTGAAGGTACGTTCGTGGGATACGATTTCGGCCAGTACACGTCCTGCAATGGTGTTTAATAGTTCTGCAACCACATCGAAAAGAATATTGTCAATGTCTTGTTGATCTCCGGATTGATAGAGCGTTTCTGCAATAGTCGCCGCTAACTCCCTGGGCATGACCAGCCTTAATTCTCCGAGAAAGGGGTCATGAACCAATATGCCTGCTTTTAACATGTCTCTATCACCGCTGCCGCCATTATTTCTTGTAATCGATCCAGGTTCTCAGTCACGGGAAGCTGAGTCTCCTCCTCCTTGGCCTCAAGCAACGGTCCGATCACAGGGGCCAATCCGGCAGGGGACACGGGTTTTGCCAGTATAGTGTGAGCCCCCATGTCTGCCAGTTCTTTTTCCTTGGCCGGATTCACAGCGCTGGTAATAATCAGCACAGGCATGCTGTTGAACCGCGGGCCGGCCTTTATCCACTTCAACAGTGTCTCTCCGTCCATCACCGGCATGTTCAAATCAGCGACAACAAAGATCCGCAGGTTCTTTTTTAAGGCAGTCAAGGGCTTCCCGGCCGTTTTCCGCCTCGACAAATACATTTTCCTGACCCCCGACGATTTCCAGACAGCGCCGTATGAACATGCGGGCAGTAGCGGAATCATCAGCAATGACTATCCGTTTCATAGTAGCAACACCTCAATCAAGATTTTTCGCCGAACAATGACGACTTGGTTTTGCTGAATTCATCTTCAACGTGCAACATGATCTGTGCCAATGCGTCCGGTGATATGTCGATATAATCCGTATATCCGGCATCCAGACGGTACTGCATGGAATCTGCTCCTGTCCCTGTTCCCCCCATCATGGCGATGATGTCGCCGAGATGCACGGCATAGACAAGAGGGCGATTACTGTTCTGTGCCGTGGCAGGATAATGGTGGCAGCGAATGACTTCCGGAATCGGCTCGGGCAACCCCCAAAACACGGCCAGTTTACTGCCGGCTATACAGTGGTCGGCGCCGAGTCGCTTTTGTTCAGCAGCAAGGTAGTCGATCACAGTCCCGCCATCAATGCCGGCAACAATCTCACCGGCGGAATCTTTTAAAAACTCTGATATAACAGCCTTGCCGATATCATGCAGGATGCCGCAGGTAAATGCAAGATCAGGGTTGATCGCGCCTCCGGATAATTCTGCGATCTCTTTTGCGGCAATTGCGGTTCTTAAGTTATGGTCCCACAATGCGCCCTGTTCACTTTCGTATCCTTTGAGAGATTTTGCAAAAAGCCCGGTGGTACAAAAATCAATGGCAATCCCAACGATCATTTTGCCCCCCATGTACGATACGGCCCTGGCAATGGAGGTGGTCGGCGCCATTAGCGAAAAGGAGGCGGAGTTGACAACCTTCAAGATGTGGGTGGTCAATCCGGCGTCACATTCCACGATGCGGACGACCTGCCCCACATTATGATCCGGATCCCCCAACAGGGTAATCAACTGCGATGCGCTCCGGGACAACGGCGGAATCCTGCGTATTTTTTTCAAAATCTCTTTTGGGATTATCTCTGTTTCCATTGTGATATAAATAGCTAACCCAGATAAACTGGAATTTTTTAAAGGTCCTGGACTATTTTCAGTACCCCCCTGAGGGGTATAAGTACCTTAACAGCTGCGTGTAACTATTTAAAAACATTTCACCTTTTTGATTTCTTGCTATAAAAAACAAGAAAATTACCACTAAGGTACTAATCGCTAACAAAGGCAAATTTAAATCAATTATATCTCCCAATTTTGCCTGCCGGGCGATGACAGCATCACCCTGCCGGTATCTGCAGATATTGCCACGCTCCTGCTGTAATTGCCGCCCACATCTTCCGCCATAGCGCCCATGCCATGGCCCCAGAGTATTTTCTTGATTGCAAGCACGTTGCGCTTTCCAATATTAAATATGCTGTTTGGGTCCATGATTTTGGCGCCTCCGGCAAGCTTTACGATCATTTCTCTTCCATTTCCCGAGTATCCTGTTTTTTTCATCTCGTTAATAAGGGCCGATATCCCGGTATCTGCAAAGTAACCGGGCCGCTCTTTTGTCTTTGCCTGACTAATACTGGAATCAGGGAGCGCCACGTGAACCATACCGACTGTCCTTGTCTTTGGATTAAGAAAGACAACAGACACACAGGAGCCCAATGCAAGGGTCTTTACGACCTCGCCCGGTTTATTTGTAGCGCCGAAATCTCCCACACCCAACATGATCATCGTTGTTCACCGTGATTCCTGGGTTCAAGGTTTACCCTGTTATTCTTTTTCGCATGCCTTAATCTTGAACAAAATTGGGGGTTGGTTTTAACTTCGGCCATTTTAGCTCAAGCCGCCTCCCTTATACGTTTTCGAGGTCGAGCAGGGTAATCCATTTTTTCCAATAACCATTCAAATAAATCATTGCCAACAATTTAACCAGTCCTTGCCCATGATTTCATCCGTATCACATTCCAGGACCTCGCACCCTTTTCTATTTATCAAGCAAACCTTTCCGTCGGCATCAAGGGCGACAAACATGACACCTGCAATATTCAAGTATGTTTGCGCCCTATCCTTTTCTTCTCTCAGCGCATCCTCGGCCAGCTTCAATCTCTCAAGCGTCACCCGATTATTCTCACGCTCAGCTTTTAAAGCTTCCACTTCTTTGACTTTATGCTCCAATTCTTCATAGGTCGGTTTTCCGGTCATAAGCCTATCCTGTTGTGAGAAAAATAGCATTATTTTTGGGGGGAAGCTTTAGCTACTGAATGGTTGCCGGGCTTGATTCCAAGTTCCTTGGCGAGCTTGGCCGGGATCGTAACTTGATTTTTTCCTGTAACTGTAGTAATGCAGATGTTAAGGTACTTATACCCCTCAGGGGGGTACTGAAAATAGTCCAGGACCTTTAAAGAATTCCAGTTTATCTGGGTTGGGGATGGACGTTTTCCTTTTCACTTTATTCAAACAATTCACAATGAGATCCAATATCAATAAGCTGAACCTCATCTCTATAGACCCTATAGATAAGTAATAAATCCGGTTTTAAATGGCATTCTTTATATCGCTCAGGATTGCCTTTCAAAAAATGATCCTTATACTTTTTGTCCAACGCAATTCCATTTAAGAGCTTCGAAACTACATCTATATAGATAGCTTCATCATTATCTTTTAGGTGAAGTTTCTTGAAAGATTTCTTAAATTTCTTTGTTCTTGCCAGTCCATATTTCATGATTTCAAATCGTTCATCATATCTTCAACGCTGTCATATCTTACTAAATTATTGGTGTCAGCCTCTTCCATAGCTTCTCTCAATCTTTCTGACGGTACTTTTATTTGAAAAGGTAATCCGCCCTCAATTCGTACACGGTTCAGAAAAATATTAATGGCGTCCGTTACTGTTAAATTATACTCTTTAAAAATAATTTTGGCCGCATTCCAAGCTATTGGATCAACCTTAATTGATGTCTGCCTTCTCGTACCCATAACCTCCTCCTTTAAAATTTACTATTTTAAAGGGATACTTCAAAAGAAGTTTGTTGTCAATTAAATTTAGCCAAAGAGATTTGAAAAATGTGAAGTTATTTTTGAGCGAGCCCTTACAGGACTACATTTTAGAGATGATCTCTTTGAACCGACCGGTAATTTTGTCCACATCCAGGGCGTAATCAACTTTTTCCCTGTCTCTGCCTGAAAAATCTTTCAGGGTCAAAGGTTTTCCAAAGCATACTGATGGGCTGAATTTCCCTGGCCCGGTAATTTTGGGGAATTTCCCCTGTGGATAGATTTCATAACTCCCCCTTATTCTGATCGGAATTACTGTTGCGCCTGTTTCCTTCATTAGCCGGGCCGCCCCGGTTTTGAAATTACCCATTTTGCCGGTTCCGGTCCGGGTTCCTTCCGGAAATATCAGGAGATTGTTCCCTTTGTTCAGCATGTCCCCGGCTCTCTTCATTGCGCTCATGACATTTCCCGACCGTTCCACGGCAATCATATTAAGCCTGCGCAGAAAAAACGCCGGAATGGGATGTTGAAGCAGTTCCGCTTTGCCGAGTATAAAGGTTTTTCTGCGAATATTCCAAGGAATAGACCCGAATATCCAGATCGGATCGATGTTACTCGCGTGATTTGCAATAAAAATTACAGCTCTGTCAGGATCAAGATTCTCTGTTCCCAAGACCTTAAGACCCCATAATATCCTGCCGGGCAGATATGTGAGCAGACAGCAGAAGCGCAGGAACATGCCTCCAATGTCTCCTGTTTTGTAATCCGCGGCGGATTCCCGGGCAAGCCTTGCCGCAAGATCGATCCCTGGTTCCTGTCTCCTGTCCGGTGATAAAGCCTTTATCTCTTTTATCATCTCCACGACATGGCCAACTGTCTCAATCCGCTGCAGTGATTCCTGCGGGATCGCGAGCCTGAACCCGTTCTCCATCAGGCTCATACACTCAATAAATTTCAATGAATCAAGGCCCAAGTCAAACTGAAGATGGGTCCTCGGATTAATGTCAGGGATCTCCGCCCCGGCTGACAATCCCTTTATGATATCAATCACGGTCTGATATTCTTTTGTGTCTGCAAGTTCCTGTTCCTTGACCGTAAGACTGATCTCACCGCAGGGTGAACGGCCGGAAAATTCCTGATTTGACTCGAAAATCTTTTTAAGTTGCGGTTTCTTTATCTTTCCGGTGGTTGTTCTTAAAAACGGCTCAAAGACAACAACAAGACTACTGATCCTCTTGTAAGAGGACAGGTTCATTCCCATTCTCAAAATTTCGTTTTTGACTATTTCCCGCGCATTCTCATGGGACTGCATTTTCCGGATCCGGGTCGACGGCGCTGCCACTGCCGCTACGATCTCCTTTCCCTCCCGGTTAATGCCGAATATTCCGATCTCTTCAATTACAGGTGAAGCAAGATAATATTGCTCAAGTTCATCAGGGTGGATATTCTTGCCGGAATCGAGCACAATTAGATCTTTTTTCCTGCCCGTAATAAAGAGAAAGCCGTCGTCCGTAACCCTGCCGAGATCACCGGTGTAATACCAGCCATCCGAATCAAATACTTGCCTGGTTGCCTCGGGATTATTGTAGTAGAGCGAAAAAACACTTGCGCCTCTTAACAACACCTCTCCTATCCCATCCCGGCCGGGATTTTCAATTTTTATTTCATTATCTTCAATCACAGGCCCAACAGAGCCAAGCCTTATGTCATCATAGGGACAGATGGTTATGGGGCCGAATGTCTCGGTCAGACCGTAGCCTTCTACAATGCTAAACCCCATCTCCTTGAAACCATTGAAATATTTTTCCTTTAAAGATGAGCCGCCTGATATCATCAGGTCCAGATTGCCGCCGAACCCCTCATGGACGCTTGAAAAGAGCTTTTTCCTGAAACCCTTGCCGAAGACGGGACCCAGAATCCTTGAAATACCTCTGAGCCTCTTAAAAATAAATCCGACCCAAAATCCCTTTTTTAAGACCTTACGTTTAATATTATTATAGAAAAGCTCAACCATCCTGGGCACGGCAGGCAGTATCGAGACCTTTTTTTCAACCATTCCTTCAATGATGAACGAACCCTTGATTATAGGGATGAAAACCACGTCCAGCCCCTTTACGATCGGGACTGCGACGCATGTTGCAAAGCCGAAGACATGGTGGAGGGGAAGGACGGCAAGTATGGTGTCGTCGCTGGTCACCTTCATTCTCGGGACGCCGTGACACGGGGCTGCGGTAAAATTTTTCTGAACAAGCACAACCCCTTTGGCCTTTCCTGTTGTCCCGGATGTAAAGACAATCGCGACAGGGTCATCAGGTTCAAATTGTGCATCAAGGGCGTCCCTGTCCGCGTCTCCGGAGTTGATGAATTCATAAAAGTTATCCTTTTCCTTTGTTTCGCAGTCAACGCCTATCAGGACGATTTTTTTAATACCTGATCCCTCTTTTTGGATCTCTATGAACAGATTTCGGTACACCTTGGAACAGAAGATTACACTGGGTTCGGTCAACCTGACTATTTCCCTGATGTCGGCGCCGGGCAGATTCGGGTCCACAGGCACGGCGCATCCTCCTGCAAACATGAGAGCATGGTAACTGATCAGCCACTCCGGCGTATTCTCGCCTATGACAATGCCGTTATCCCGTTTCAAGAATCCTGCATTGATAAGGGCGGAAACAGTCCTGTTCAGATCCTTGTGAAATTCCCTGAACGTCCATGTGCGGTATTTCCCTTCCCGCTTTATGTGCAGAAAATCAAGGTCACTATGATTCCGTACAGACTCCCTGATAAGGTCGGCGTAAACAAATCTATTCATAAACCCTTTTCAAAACTTCTCCCCCTGATACTTTCCATTGCCTCCTGAAAGGCTTCCTTTAATTCCGTGCTGTTCCGGCCCCTTAAAATCGATTCCAGTTCGGGAATCACATCAGGCTCGCCGACCAGGCCGAAGATATAGAGGACATCGCCCACAGATGTATCATCCATGGACGACAGACATTTTAAAAGGGGGTCAACACATTGAGCAGCAAGTTTAATGTCTTCCTCGGCCACATACTCGATTGCCACGATCGCGCCCAGGCGGGCAGGCCACTTCCCGTGCGCCAGAAGCTCTATAAGACCCGGAAATACCTTTCCGCTTTCAACCATCATACGGGCGACATCCGGGGCATTTCCATTTTTCAAGATCCCTTCAAGAGTCGATGCGCTCAACTCCGAGGGATCAAGATTCGAAATTATATCCACAATGTCTGCAAGCGGTGTCAGCCCGGTCCACCTTACATTCTCGTTAAAAAGAAGAGTCGGCGCAGACATGATCCTGTCGGATCTTGCAAGATCCGGGAACAGAGTCCCGTCCGTTACAGTAAGGTCAACGAATTTATTTGCAAATGCCAAAGGAATCATCTGACGGGCCATGACTGGACAGTAAGGACACTGCCTGGCAATGTAGAGTTTGAGAAGAGCCGGGGTCCTGGTTCGGTCAAGCCTTGATCTTACCGGATCAGGAATATCAACCGGCTTTGCGTCAAGATATTCCAGGGCCTCAAGAAAGGGTTCAAGTTGAGCGCCGAACGGTGCGGCATGGAAACGGAGCCTTTCGCTTACCTGAATTCCAGGAGGCCGGTCGTCCTGGACCTTTGACCTGTCAACCATGATTGCCGGAGCAAGACGCGCAAGTGTATCGCAGAATTCATTTATTTTTTCACTCTGTTCGTCATCCGTCAGCAGGAGACCTATCTCGACCTTTTTTAAAAGCCGATTATTAAAATCCCCGATCAACTGTTCTTCCTGTAAAGTTAACTCCGTCATTCTCTATTTTTCAATCCGATCGTTTCGCATCTGGGATATCTGTTCTGAAACCAGGCCCATCATGAAGATGATAACAGAGTTCATTAGCAGGAAAAGGGACATGTTCGAGAATCGGTGACAAGTAAGAAAGGTGTATACGTAGTATACGACCCCTGTTGTAAAGAATAGAAAACTGACAGGCAGAAAAACCCTTAGGGGCGAAAAAAGCGTGGCAATTTTAACAATAATAATAAAAAATCGGCTTCCGTCTTCAATAATCTTGATTTTGCTCTTTCCCTTTCCCTTTCTGGCCCTGGTTTCGATAGGGACATATTTAATGCTTCTGCCGTTGCGTAGATAGGCAAGCGTCAGGGTTGAAGGATAAGAAAATGTATTTGGAAGCATATAAATATATTTTCGCGCAGTTTCCGTCTTCATCAGACGGAATCCTGAGGTCAGATCTTTGATTTTGAACTTGCATACATAGGATGCAAGTCTGTTGTATACCCAGTTGGCTAAATTACGGTGCCATGACATTATTGATGCCTTTGTCCTGGCTCCGACGACCATATCATACTTGTCTTTATGTTCCAGCAACCTGGCAATATCGGCAGGATCGTGCTGTCCATCCGCATCCATCATCACGATCCAGTCCCCTGACGCGCATCGCAACCCGGTCTTGACAGCCGCCCCATTGCCCATGTTGTAAGGGTGAGGCCACACGTTTGCACCCGCATCCAAGGCCACATCCAAGGTCTGGTCCTTGGACCCGTCATTAACCACAAGGACCTCAAAGTCCGGATGTATTTTATGAATAGACCGTATCATCTCGCCGATGTTGGCATCTTCATTAAATGCCGGAATCAGAACCGTCACCTTTTTCTTATTCACTTCCTGTTCACTCCATTAATTCCCTGCTGAAACAAAATTGATGGTCACAAGTTCAGAATCATCCCTAATTATTTTCGTAAAGGTACTTATACCCTGGGGGGTACTGAAAATTGTCCAGGACCTTTAAAAATGTAACCGTTCAGAGGGGTCCCCATATTTTGCAGACCCCCTTAAGAATGTAATCGTTCTCAGGCGCTCCATAAGGGCGCTAGCAGTTCGGCTCACCATATAAGTAATATGTTGAGCCGGGCTGATCGCGTTCAGATGGAGGGCCTGTGAACGATTACTTAAAAATTCCTGATTATAACGGATTTGGGGGAGGCGATGGGTGATGGGTGGCATGGACAAACTTGTTTGTCCGTGTCTCCTTTTTGGCTCGGTGACCAGGCGATTTCATAAATGCGCATGACTCGAAT
>JAYEJK010000314.1:0-2563 GCA_034660535.1 Thermodesulfobacteriota bacterium
GATAATTCTTTCCTCACTTTGCATTGACGTTTTTTGCACGGACAAACAAGTTTGTCCATGCCACCCATCAGGCAGTTACAAAAAATGGTGCAAGGCTTTCCTCCCCCAAATCCGTTATAATCAGGTTATTTTTACTTGAGCCCTATGTATTTTGCAGGAAGGTTGTATCCTTTTGTGATTTTGGCGTCTCCTGTGGAGCAGCCTCCAAGGCCCCGGCATTCAAGAAGCAGCTCAGGCCCTGCGGCCCTGTGAATTGCCCCGTCCACTCCGCCGCCGCCGAGGAGGGAATTGTTGGCAGCATTTACAATGGCATCCACAGTAATTGATGTGATGTCGGATTTACTTAGGGTTCGCCCAAAAATAAATTTACATTTTCAGGTGTTGAGGCACCCGCATGGCAAGGCGCGAGGAGGGCGAATAGCAGGGCTATTTAACCGACGAGCAACGCAGTCATGCGGGATGGATCGGCGCATGAAAATGTGAAGTTATTTTTGTGCGAGCCCTTAGTTCAATTCCGTCGTGTACCATAGTTTTTTTCGTAAACGATTAATAATTTTTGTCGGCGTATGCCAGCCAACCGCCTGCCTTGACCAGATCTCTATCAAAGGCGTTAAGTGAAAATTTAAACGTTTCCTCCCTGCTGCCTTTTGCCGTGATCGTGCCCTGGTCTACGTTGATTGAGATATTCACTTGATCTCCCAGGCTGAAAATAGTGTCAATGTCATCCTTTGGCAGTTCGATGGCCGGCATTCCGCAGTTGAACATGTTCTGTCGGAAGATTCTGGCAAAACTTTCAGCCACCACTACGTTGATGTCATTGACCTCAAAAACCCAGACAGCGTGCTCCCGCGAAGATCCACACCCGAAATTCGCCCTGGTGACAATGACTCCGGCCTGTCTAAGCGATTCCGATTTGGAGTCAAAACCTTTGATCTTCAAGTCTTCCAATATGAACGGTTTCAAATCCATTTTCGAATTTTCAGTAAGATACTTAGCAGGAATTATTTCATCCGTATTGATATCATTCCGGTCCAGGAAAAGAACAGGGCCGCCGAATTGTTTCATCTTATTACCCATAATTTCTCCAGGTTAGGTTCAGGGGTTCATTAGATATATTTCCTTGGATCTGTAATTGTGCCGGAAACTGCGGCGGCGGCAGCGGAAAACGGGCTCATCAGGTGGACCATGCCGCCTTTGCCCATCCGGCCGTTAAAATTCCGGTTGGTTGTGGACGCACACACCTCGCCCTCGGCCAGAACCCCGTTGCTCATTCCGAGACATGCGCCGCACGTGGGGTTTGTCACGCAGAATCCTGCGTCCATGAATGTTTTGATCATGCCTTCTTCAAGGGCCTGTTTGAAAACTTTGGGCGTGGCCGGAGAAAGTATACCGCGTACTCCATCGGCAATTTTACGGCCTTCCAGCACGCGGGCCGCATCTCTCAAATCTTCGATTCGGCCGTTGGTGCAGGAGCCGATATATACCTGGTCGACCCTGGCGCCTTCCATGTCGGTTACGTCTTTCACTTCATCCGGTTTATAGCCGTACGTGATTTGGGGGACCATATCCGAGACGTCAATTACGAGTTCGTTGAAATATTCGGCGTCAGGGTCTGAATGCCATTTATTGAATTTTTCCTCGGCAGACTCGATCGAGTCATAATTATTCTTTATAAACGGCCACAGGTATTCCGCGGTCGTGCGGTCCGGCATGCAGATTCCGCTGGTCCCGCCGGCCTCGATAGCCATATTGCATAACGTCATTCGTGATTCCATAGACATCCGGTTGACTGTTGATCCGCTGAATTCCATTACCTGGTCAGTGGCGCCGTTGACGGTCAGCCTCTTGATAATATTTAAAATCACGTCTTTTGCCGAGACGCCGGCCGGGAGTGTTCCGTCGATCCGGATACGGAGAGTCCGTGGTATTCTGAACGAGCAAACTCCTTTCAAGATGCCTACTTCCAGGTCCGTGGTCCCTACGCCGGCTGCAAAGGCACCAAAGGCCCCGTGTGTGCACGTATGGGAATCACCCATGATGACCGTGTAGCCGGGCCTGATAAAACCTTTTTCCGGAAAAAGGGCGTGGCAGACTCCGTTTGCTCCGATATCAAAGAAATCTCTGATTTGGTGGCGCCTTGCCCAGTCTCTTAAGATTTTTGCCTGGGTGGCTGTCTTGGAATCCTTGGATGGCGTGACATGGTCAATCACGGCCTTAATTTTGTCCGGGTCAAAGACCCTGTCCATTCCCCTGGCCTTAAGATCGTTGATTGCGATTGGAGTTGTAATTTCGTGACACATAACAACGTCGATGTCCAATACAACATTTTCAGAGGATGGTGAGTCCCGGTGATGGGAGTCAAAAATTTTCTGTGCAATAGTTTTGCCCATGGTTCTTATTTCTCCACTACGATTTTTAAACCTGTATTGACCTGAGTAACAAATATGGCTTATAATAATGCATAACTGCTTGTTGTCGATACAAAAGCCCATATCTTTTTTTATAATCTACTCAAAATTAGGATTTTTTGCGAGCAACTAACCCAGATAAACTTGGAATTTTT
>JAYEJK010000315.1:0-2558 GCA_034660535.1 Thermodesulfobacteriota bacterium
GCACACGATCAGGCTGGTTCACATAGCCAACTATAGTTCTCCAGCCTGATCGCGTGCATATGAAGCACTGCCAAACATTTACATTCCTTGGTTTTTTAAAGTTTTCCATACGTACCCGAATATTTACCCTAAGAGTACGAATTTTACGGTGTTATCAGGTGATTGTCCGCAATCATTGCAGAGAACTACGCTATCGTCGCCTTTTTTGCGGCATGCTTCGCAATAGAGATAAATTATGATGAAGTTTCGTTTGACCGGGCATGAGTAGAACCCCTGCCAATTGCCTTTCAATGGTTCGCCAAAGGCAACTGGATTTTCTAGGATCATATCGACTTTTTTCTTGACCTGTTTTTTTATAGCGGCATGCTTTTTAAGTGCCGTCATAAAGGCGTTTTCAAATTTGGCATCCATCATTCGCCAAAAACCTCGTTGTAAGAATGCCATTTGGCGGTTCCGTCACGGAGTTTTGCCTGTGCTTCCTCCATTGCCTTGTTGAAAGCCGGATGGGCGAGGATTTGTTCCACTGACGCGCCTTCTGATCTCCGTTTAAGGGTCAGCAGGTACTGGGTAACTATTTCCGAAAAGGTTGTACGGTTTTCTGCCGCGAAAATTTTTGTGAAGTCGGCAAGATCCTGGTCAAGACTCAAGTTGATTCTGGTTTTGGGCATTGAAATACTCCTTATGTCTACTTCTTTTGTTCCTATTGTGCGTATAATATGAGTATTTGTCAAGAAAATTTTAAAGAAGAGGCGTCCTTTAAAGAACCTTCAGCCCCTTAAGATACCGTTTTTGACCTCCAAAAAGGCCTTCTAAGACCTGAAAACGCCTGTTTTGGGGAATTATTATTAATGAATTCAGTCTGTTGGCTTGGTCCGACCCCAGAAAAAGGTCCAGAATAATGACGCTCCATACCTTGTAAAATAAAACTTACCCTTTGAGAATGCAAGGTTTGTCTTACCGAATATATTTACTTTCAAATTTCTACTGACAGGAAGAGTATAGAATGTCCACCTTTACTCTTTCTCACATTACTGACTCCCTCTTGACAATTATACAAATAATATGATATTTATTGTAATACAATACTACAAATCGGAGGATAAAAAATGGGGTGCGCCAAATTAAGTGTAACTATTCCGCAGAGTCTTTATGCCGATGCCAAGGAAACATCCATCCGGCAGCATATCAAATTGAGCCATCTGGTAACTGAAGCCCTGACGGATAAATTAAAACAAATCAAGCAGGAAAAATATCTGCAACAGATTAATGACGTATACAAAGATCCTGAAATTGCAGCGCAACATCGCGAGATGTCCGAAGCGATCGCTACCAATACAGATATTGAGGAACTGCCATGGTAAAGCCGGCACAGGGTGATATCTATTGGGTTAAATTCGGCAGAACTGATGATTCCGGTCCGGCAGGCATGAGGCCTGCAGTGGTAATCCAGAATGACCTTTTAAATAAAAGCAACATCCAAACCACAGTAGTAACTCTTCTGACCTCGAATATCAAACTTGCCGCCGTGCCCGGCAATCTCCGCTTACGAAAAGGAACTGCCAATTTGCCCAAAACAAGTGTTGTTGTTGTCAGCCAAGTGGCGACGGTAGACAGAAGCAGGCTCCTGGGAAAAATTGGGACTATCAAACGGGAACAGCTTGAACAAATCCTGCAAAGTTGTCAAGATGTGATTTCGTTAAAATTATTTTAGGCGTCACAAGACCTTCCGGCTATCAGGCATCTGAGCAGTAGAGGTCTGGCTGCTCGCTTGGATATCCATCAAAATACCGCCATCAAACGCCTTAACGAGTTGATAAAAAAAAGGCATTATTAAAAAAACCGGCAAAGGCGCCCATGTAAAATATAAAGTCTGATGTGTGATCGTGTGAGAAAGTGAGCCGAATGTGAGATAAATGCCCTGAAATCAGATCTCCATTTGAGAATGTCCCCAAGATCCGCGCCCGTGAACGTTCCCTTCCCGTACGCTGATCCTTACCCGGCCACAGGTTCAGCGCCGGCACGTTTTTGACGGCCTTCAAAATATATAGCCATACCTCTGGCCATAAATGCCATATCATCTTCGTATTGCCGAGCGGCCCGGGAGACAAACTCTGCCCGCCGCCCCTTATCCCGGCAATAAAGAGATTTGCCTGATACAGCCTCAAAGCTACTGATTGCACCCGCAGAATTCAGCAATAAGAGATCAATCTCCTCAACCTCCAGGACCTCCTGGAGAGCTGCCCGCAGGTCGGCAAGTTCATCAAGATCAGGTAGATTATCAAACAAAACAGCGATATCAATATCGCCACCCTGCCTCAAGATTCCCTCCTGGCCGGACCCAAAAACCCAAACAGCAATAATATTTTTTAATGCATTCCAGACTGGTTCCGCTTTTGCAAGATCAACCCTGCGCATAACTTAAAATCTCCGTCCTGAATTGTTTAAAATCATTCAAACGACGGTTCACCATACCTGCCAGGATTTCCACATCAACCTGCTCATACCTATGTACAATGAAATTCCGAAATTGAACCATTTGTCGAAAAGGGTCTTCTGAA
>JAYEJK010000316.1:0-2556 GCA_034660535.1 Thermodesulfobacteriota bacterium
CCGGATAATTCTTTCCTTACTTCGCATTGACGTTTTTTACACGGACAAACAAGTTTGTCCATGCCACCCATCAGGCACTTACAAAACGAAGAAAGGCTTTCCTCCCCCAAATTCGTTATAATCAGGAGAGGAATTGCAGCAGGTGCCAAAACAGATGATTATCGGGAAAAGAAGGATCGCTTCTAATGGTTATTGTTGACTCTTGCGGATGGTTGGAATGGTTTACCGATGGAAGGCTGGCCGACAAATATCAGGGGTATCTTGCTGATCAGGATCATCTTCTGGTTCCTGCGATAATTTTTTACGAGGTATATAAAATTCTCAAAAGAGAGGTTAGGGTCTGGAAAGAAATAACTTGGATTTTCCGTTTCCGAACTGTATCACACCTTTAGCCGGTTTGACATCCCCGAAATCCTCACCGTAGCCCTGCTACGCTTGCGGTTTCGTGAATATCAAACCGACTAAATCTGCAACACATTTCGGATCGGAATTACCCAAGTTATTTCTTTCCAGACCCTTAGCGAAGAAAAGGCGCTGCTCGCTGTCGGATATATGAAAAATTCGCCAATAATCCCACTCGACGAAACCCTTGCTCTCGCTGCAGCAGATATAGCATTACAGGAGAGTTTAGCCATGGCGGACGCAATCATTGTCGCGGTATCACGATTCCATAATTGTACAATTATTTCTTCAGACTCAGATTTAAAAGATCAAACCAATGTAAAGTTTATACCAAAAAAATAAAATGATAGTCTTTTCATGATAAAAACTCCCCCTTGTCTGTAGAATTTTCAGACGGACTGTTTTTCGTAGCAAAACGTTCTGCCTTACTAAGGGCTCAAGTAAAAATAACTTGTACATCTTCCATCTCATCTTCAGGCCGTTTTGGGCCGATTGTGAGGTTACAAAATCCTCAAATTAGCGCTGCTATAGTCTTTTTCATATGACTTGATATCTTTTGCTTGACAACCCTCTTGCAATAGCCTGTAAACCTTGTATAGAATGCAATAGATATTGCTAAAATTTTATACGAGGTTGCACCAATGTCATTCCAGGGAAAAGAGTTTACAAGCGGTATGAAACAGCTCGTTATTAATTTACGACAATTTAATGATATCGAGCGAATCAAAAATAATTTTAAAGCTGTCTGGGCAGTAGAACAAACTGCAAAAGGTCTTGGTGTTGGTCAGGCTACAGTCAGAAGAATCATGGCTGAATACAATAAAAATAAACAAAGCATTCTGGATAGTACCCAAAAGACACGGGGCAAGCCTGAATATATTGTTCCTCAAAATGTACAGCATATTGTGCGTAAATACATTCGCTCACAAAATCTCAAGGGCCAGCATGTTTCAATAGACCTTGTTCTTCAACACCTATTACAAATTAATTCTAACCCAGATAAACTGGAAATTTTAAAAGGTCCTGGACTATTTTCAGTACCCCCCTGAGGGGTATAAGTGCCTTAAAACATGTGGCACCGCGGGCGTCACATATAACTTCAGAGTTTTTCTGCCACAAAAAACAAGAAAATTACCACTAAGGCACTAATTACAATTTCTCCACAACAACACTGTGGAGAGCATTGAACAGATGGGGTTTTACCTATGGGGTTGGAAAACGGCGCTCTGCCTTGAAAGAGCGAGATTATGTAATTCTTGCCAGAAGACGGTATCTTCGCCAAAAGAGGTTAAATCGAAATATAGATGGATCCTTTATACGCCCTGAAGTTTATCTTGATGAGACATTTGTTAATAAAAATCATTCTAATCAGTTCACTTGGTATTTTGAAGAAGATGGACCTGACGTAAACAAACCGTCAGGAAAAGGTGAAAGTATAATAATTCTTACTGCAATTACGCTTGATGGTTGGGTTGACAATGCTCAACTGGTATTCGAAGCAAAAAAAAAGACAGGGGATTATCATGGTCAAATGGATTGGGGAAATTTCTCCAAATGGTTTTTAGAACAATTATTACCCAATATCCCGGCGAATTCAATAATCATCATGGATAATGCCAGTTATCACAATACCACAGAAGAGAATACATTTCCCAAATCAAATGCAAAAAAAGAAAATCTGCGCAAATGGTTGGATGACGCGGATATCCCCTGGGGAAAAGATCTATTGAAGGCGGAATTATACGCATTGTGTAAATCTTATAAGCCAAAACCTGAGTATAAAATTGATAAAATAGCTGAAGCAGTTGGGCACTCTATATTAAGGACACCCCAGTATCATCCTGAACTTCAGCCAATTGAAATGTGTTGGGGAGTTGTAAAAAATTACATGGCGAGACATTGTGATTTTACGCTTAAAAAATTTCGAAATAATCTGCCTGATGCTTTTTCCCAGGTTACACCAAAAACTTGTAAAAAACTTATTACAAAAACAGTATCTGAAGAAGATAAGTATTGGGAAGAGGATGGTAAAATTGATATTAATCAAGGGGTAGATGAGACTTAAGGCATGAAAAATATATGTTTTTAAAAAAATCTTGATATCAAGTCATATGAAAAAGACTATAGTACATTTCAAATAAACCTTGAACCTTA
>JAYEJK010000317.1:0-2556 GCA_034660535.1 Thermodesulfobacteriota bacterium
CATCAAACTCAGCGGCAGACACTGCAATCTGGTCTGTACCCGTGCCGGTTGCCAGTCCGTCCGAATAGCGGGAATTGACTGCCAACTCCTGCAGGGCCGCGGTCTTGGCCTCGGTGGCGGTCATGATTACCCTGGTCATGGCACCTGGTGTCAACGGTTTGTTGATAAAGAGCATGGTGTTAATAGTGCCCGGCCCCGGCTCGTTAACGGCAGGCGGTAATTTTTTAAAGCCTTCCGAGGTTTCATAACCCGAGGCGGGATCTCCCACTCGACCACCATTGGTTTCCACACCACCTGTGCAGACAGCTACCACTTCCAAATCACGAAAAACCTTGCTGACCAGGGCCGCATGGTTCATGTTGGCCGCAGTGCCCAGGGTGGCGCATTGCTCCGGCGGCAGGCCGTAAGGTTTGCAGAGCAGCTCCCGGTAAGCCTTTGGGTCGCGATAGATATTCTTCAGCAGACCCTGCATGTGGCCGGTGGGCTCACAGCTTTGCCGGTTAAACACATAGCCCAGCCCGGTTTGCAGCCCTCCGGCCGCCCGGCAGGTGGAAAGCACCTGATGGGGAACCAGAAATCTGGCAAAGATAATCTTCTCTTTCCTGTGCAGTTCAACACCGTTGTAATAAGTTTGAATAAGCATCTAATCTAACCCAGATAAACTGGAAATTTTAAAGGTCCTGGATAAGTACCTTTACGAAAATATTTTCTAAGGTACTAATCTCTCGCTTTGTTTACTGTGAAAAGAGCAATCACAAAAAAGACAACCCCGATTGCCGCCAACACGATGAAAGAACGTAAGTCCACGGTCTGCCCCAGGGCCGTGGCCCGAATAGTGTTTGAGGCGTGGGTCAACGGTAAAAAATAGAGGATAGCCTGAGCCCATTCCGGCAGACGATCTACTGGGAAAAAGGTGCCGCCGAGAAAGGCCATGGGCGTTATCACAAAACTGGTGAGCAGGGATTGATCGGCATGAGATTTAACCAGCATGGCCATGGCCACGGCCAGGGAAGCGAAGATAAAACTGTTTAACAAGGCCGCCAGCCAGAACAGAGGCCCATACGAGAGTGTCAGGCCGAAAAAGAGTCCCATGGTTAAAATCACCACAATACCCAGCAGGGCACGGGTCATGCCGGCCAGCACCTCGCCGCTGACATAGGCCGCGTTGCAGATAGGCGCCGCCTGAAATTCCTCAAAAATATGCCAATAAAAGCGGGCCACATTGATGTCCGTGGCAATGGAGAAGGCCTGAGTCATGCTGGCCATGGCCACCAGCCCGGGCAGAAGAAATTCCAGATAGGTATGGCCTTCAATGTGAAACTCACCACCCATGGCATAGCCAAAGGCAACCAGATAGAGCAGGGGTGAAACAGCAAAACTCGCCACCTGCCGCTTGAGGCGGTGTTTCAAAATAAGCATTTCGCGGAGATAGACCGCGCAGAAACCGTGTATCATTGGACTTTTTTCCCTGTGAGTGAAAGAAACGCATCTTCCAAATTCACCCGACGCAAGGTAAAGCCGCTTTCCCGGTCGCCGCAATACTCCCTGGCCTCCTCTCTGGTCTGAAAATAATTAGTCTGCATGCCCTTTCCGGTTAACTGGTCGATAGCCCATTCGCCAAGCTTACTCATCAGGGCTCCTGATACATCAACCGCCATAATGCTGCCTTCGTCTAAAAAGGCCACCCGGTCAGCCAGGAATTCGGCCTCTTCGATGTAGTGGGTTGTTAGAAAAACGGTGACGCCGTCCTGTTGGATTTTTTTGATGAGCCCCCATATACGGCGGCGGAAATTGGCATCCAGGCCCACTGTAGGTTCATCCAGAAAAAGTATCCGGGGACTGTGCATTAAGGCCCTGGCAATCATCACCCGGCGCTTCATGCCCCCGGAAAGTTGATTGACCAGGCTGTGGGTCCGGTCGTCTAATTCCACATAGCCCAGCAGTTCTTTGATTTTCCGGCGGCGTGCTGTCCGCTTCATGCCGAACAGCCGCCCATGGATATCCAGGTTTTCAAACAGCGTCAGCTCTTGATCAAGGTTGATCTGCTGATGAACCACACCGCACTGACCTCTGGCGGCAATGGAATCGTTTTTAATGTCGTGTCCTCCAAGACTGACCCTGCCCCTGGTCAGTTTCGTAAGCCCGGTCAGAATACGGATCGTGGTGGATTTGCCTGCGCCGTTGGGACCCAGATATGCAAAAATTTCACCGGCAGGGATGTGCAGATTAATCCCCTTTAGCACCGCCACCTTACCGTAGCGCTTTTCCAGTTTTTCAATATGAATCATACGCTCATTCACCCCACAATTCATAATTCACAATTCACAATTCATAATTCATAATTCATAATTCGTAATTCATAATTCGTAATTAACCTACCGCCCGTCTCTCCAGCAAAGAATGGACATTATCAGCGATTTCCATCAGCGGCCGACGGCGGATTCGATGGGGCAGGACCAGTTCGGCGGCCTCGCGGATATCCTCTGATTGTACCTGGGTGCGGCCATGGTAGGCAGCCAGGGTCTTGGCGGTTTTCAAAATAATGATATCACCCCG
>JAYEJK010000318.1:0-10350 GCA_034660535.1 Thermodesulfobacteriota bacterium
AGCTTCCATTCATAAAACTATGGGACAGGGTCATTTATTATAAGGATAAGGCGATGAGCGCAAAAAAAGGAAAGAAAGCGGACAAACGGTCATCTTTGATTTTTGATTACTATAGTGTTGAAGAATTCAAGAAAGTCATTTTTCGTCACGTATTGAGTCTCCAGGGAAGAGACCCGGAGCGTGCGAGCAATGGTGATATATACAGGGCTCTCTCCTATTCCCTTCGGGATGTTCTGATTGAAAGATGGATTCAGACCCAGAAGGATTACTATGCAAAGAAGCAGAAGAGGGTCTACTATCTTTCCCTCGAATTTCTGATCGGCAGATCCCTTGGCAACAGCTTGATTAATCTCGGTTTTTTTGACGACGTATCAAAGACCCTGGAAGAGATAGGATATGATATGGAAGAAGTGCGCGAGGAAGAGGAGGACGCGGCCCTTGGAAACGGCGGCCTGGGCAGACTCGCCGCCTGTTTCATGGACTCCATGGCAACGATCGGCATACCCGGGCATGGATACGGCATCCGCTATGAGTACGGGCTCTTTTATCAGAAATTAATTGATGGTTTTCAGGTCGAGTATCCGGACAACTGGCTGAGGGCGGGCACGCCATGGGAATTTGAAAGGGCGCACACACTTTTTCCTGTTGATTTTTTTGGAAGGGTCAACAAGTACCGGGATGGAAACGGAAGGGACCGAAGCGAGTGGGTGGACACGGAAAGAGTCATGGCAATGCCCTGCGATCTCATGGTGCCGGGATACATGAACAAAAAAGTGATAAATATGCGGTTGTGGGTTGCAAAGGCTTCCCGTGAACTGGATCTCACCTTTTTTAACAAGGGCGATTACATTTCCGCGGTTCACAGCAAGGTGAAGTCAGAGACGATTTCCAAGCTTCTGTATCCATCGGATGATATACGCGAAGGCCAGAAACTCAGGCTGCAGCAGCAGTATTTTTTCGTGTCGGCCACATTTCAGGACATCTTCAGGCGATTTAAAAAGAAAAATTCGACTTTTGATAATTTTGCGGACCGCATTGCGGTTCAGTTGAATGATACCCACCCTGCTATCGCCATCCCGGAATTAATGCGGCTTCTGGTGGATCTGGAGGGGGTGGGCTGGGACAAGGCATGGGATATCTGCGTCAACACCTTTGGTTACACTAACCATACCCTTATGCCCGAGGCACTCGAGACCTGGCCTGTGGAAATGCTTGGCAAGATGCTTCCCAGGCATCTTGAGATCATTTACGAGATCAACCGGCGTTTCCTGGACAAGGTGGCGGTTTGTTATCCCGGGGATAACGACAAGGTGCGGGCCATGTCGTTAATCGCCGAGGACCCGGTCAAGAGGGTTAGAATGGCCAATCTGGCCATTGTGGGCAGCCATTCGGTCAACGGCGTGGCAGCGCTGCATACTCATCTGTTGAAAACCAAAATTTTCAAGGATTTTAACGAATTTTTCCCGGGCAGGTTCAACAACAAGACCAATGGAATCACACAGCGCCGCTGGCTCCTGAAATGTAATCCCGATCTCAGTTCCCTGATCACCGGTAAGATCGGGGATGAATGGATCACGAATCTGGACAGGATCAGGGGACTTGAGTCTCTTGCCGATAATCCGAGCTTTCAGGAGAAATGGGTCGCCGTGAAGAGGGAAAACAAGAAGCGGTTGAGTAAGTTGATCAAAGAATTATGCAAGGTTGAAGTGGATCCTGACACAATGTTCGATGTTCAGGTAAAACGTATTCACGAATACAAGCGGCAGTTATTGAACATCCTGCATGTTATTACACTTTACCACAGGATAATAGACGACCCGAACGCGGATATTACTCCAAGGACCGTGATCTTCGGCGGTAAGGCTGCGCCGTCATATTGGAAAGCCAAGTCAATAATCAAGCTCATTACCTCAGTGGGGGATGTGGTTAATCGGGATGATCGTGTAAACGGGAAGTTAAAGGTCGTATTTATACCGAATTACGGCGTTTCTCTAGCGGAAAAGATTTTTCCTGCTTCCGAACTGTCTGAGCAAATTTCCACAGCCGGTACGGAGGCATCCGGCACAGGCAACATGAAATTCGCATTAAACGGCGCCCTGACCATCGGAACGCTGGATGGGGCTAACATCGAGATACGCGAGGAGGTCGGCGCTGAGAACATCTTCATCTTCGGCATGACGGCTGAGGAAGTGGAAAAGGAGAAGGCAAACCCAAGCCGTACACCCCATGACGTGTGTGCCGGAAATCCTGAGATAGGACGCACTGTTGACAGTATCAGGAATGGTGACTTCAGTTTTGGGGATACTGGTCGGTTCAAGTCCCTTGTAGATGACCTGCTTAACCCCAACGATCAATATTTGCTTCTTCTCGATCTGGAAGATTACATTCGCTGCCAGGATGAGGTAGGTGGGGTTTATAAGGAACAGAAGACCTGGACCAGGAAATCAATCTTAAACGTCGCAAGAATGGGAAAATTCTCAAGTGATCGTACGATCAGGGAATATGCCACGGATATCTGGGGTATTCATGTAGACTGATATGGATGAATGGTTGGGTGGGTGATGAGGGTTGCAGGCGCTGTTTCCGGTTATACTGATTTTGAGTTGTGTTTTTGGAGATGATAGATTAAAAATAGAGTTTTCAATGGGCGATTAACTCAGTGGTAAGAGTGCCATCTTCACACGGTGGAAGTCCCCGGTTCAAATCCGGGATCGCCCACCAGTAATTTCAAGGGGTTGCGTCAAATGGCGTGATCCCCCTTTTTTTTGTCCTCCATCCGGGTCTCGGCAAAAAAAAAGGGCCGCGGTAACGCGGCCCTTATATCAAGACTTGTTGTCAAACACTAATTATTATTTTGCAGCCTTGGGGTGGCACTTTGTGCAGGAAGTCGGAGCGTTTTTGTTGCCGGCCTTTTTGTTGGCGGATTTGTGGCAACCTTTACAGTTGAGGTGGATAGCCTCTGCGTGATACTCTAGTTTTTCCTTCTGGCTCATGGGAGCTTCTCCCTTCTTTGCCCTTGGTTTCCGGCTCGGTATTTTGTGGCATTCGATGCAGCCTTGGACATTATCGCCGATTTTCAGGCCTTCAATCGGCTTGGCGTTCTCGTCATGATGGCACTCACCGCATTCGATCTTGTAATCGACATTATGTTTTGTATGGGAAAAATCAACAATGGCCTTTTTGTGTTTTTCATAGGCCTTGTTTTCCATTCTGATCATGTCGTCAACGTCTGTTCCGGCAAAAGCGCCGGTGGCAGCATACATGACGGCAAATCCGAAAATTGTTGCAAGTACTAGAATTGACCTTTTCTTCATAACCTCTTTACCTCCCGTTTAAATTTGTTTGTTAAAGCTTTTTTTTACCAAAAGATCCTTTTTTACGACCGCGACAAAATAACTTAAATTAAATTCGAGCGCAATAAAAAGATTGTTCCCGGCAGGTTCTTTTGCAGCCTAACCATAAGACTTTATCAGGCCCTTAGAGATTATTTTTCGCGTTTTTTTATGGCAGAAAATAATCTCGTAAAGGTACATTTCCACCGCCTCGACTGTCGCGTCCTTCAAAAGGAATTAACGTAAACTTCTTAATTTCGATCTGCAATTTAGATGCCAACAAACAAAAAAAATAGTTTGACGAAATTTTCGGGATTTTTGAGAAATCATCGGCGCTTACTCATATGCCGAATCCACCACAACCAAGGATTCCATCCAAGACAGTCTTGGTTGTTGTAACCGTTCAGAGGGGCCCCATATTTTGCAGACTCCTTAAGAATGTAATCGTTCTCAGGCGCTCCATATGGGCGCTAGCAGTTCGGCTCACTATATAGGTAATATGTGAGACGGGCTGATCGCGTTCAGATGGAGCGCCTGTGAACGATTACTGGTTGTTTGTTGTCAATCAAGGATATGGATGTAAAATCAAAATAGAGGCAGCAGGAAATCAAGAGGGGTTCGAGTTCCAGGAATTTTCCACTTTTTGTCGCATACGGGCGACAATATTGCTGTCGTAAAGGTAATTGTTTACAGGCGCCCGGATGGGACGCCTGTAAACAATTACATTATTTCTGTCTTTTTTTTGCGACTTTATTTTTTTCCCTTGGGATGACACTGGGCGCAGTAAGTCGGAGCGTTTTTGTTGCCGGCCTTTTTGTTGGCGGATTTGTGGCAACCTTTACAGTTGAGGTGGATAGCCTCTGCGTGATACTCTAGTCTTTCCTTCTGGCCCATGGGAGCTTCTCCCTTCTTTGCCTTTGGTTTCCGGCCCGGCTTTTTGTGGCATTCAATGCAGTTTTTGACTTCGTCGCCGATTTTCAGACCTTCCCGCGGCTTGTTGTTCTCATCATGATGGCATTCACCGCAGTCAATCTTGTAATCAATGTTATGTTTTTTATGGGAAAATTCAAGAATGGCTTTTTTATGTTTTTCATAGGCCTTGTTTTCCATTCTGATCATGTCGTCAACGTGTGTTCCGGCAAAGGCGCCGGTGGCAATATACATGGCGGCAAATCCGAAAATTGTTGCAATCAGCAGTATTGATTTTTTCTTCATAATTTCATTACCTCCCTTGTTAAGTTTTGCGTTAACCATTCTTTTTCGTTCAGTGCAAAAAAAAGAACATAATGCCCTATGTGCAAAAACACAGAACAATTAATTTTTTCGTCATTCCGGCTAACTACATGCCGGAATGACGATGGTTCATCCTATGCGAATCAGCGAAACTTTGTTTTTCCGATACATTAAATAATTTCCGCACCATGAAATATAACCTTGGCACGATTCTGCACGGGGCCGGGTTTTTTCATGCCTGGTGAACGTTTACTGTTATTCTGTTAGACGAGCGATTGGGCCATTTGGTTTACATTATTTTTTACGACAGCGGCTTAGCCCCTAAGGGTCTGGAAAGAAATAACTTGGATTTTCCGTTTCCGAACTGTATCACACCTTTAGCCGGTTTGACATCCCCGAAATCCTCACCGTAGCCCTGCTACGCTTGCGGTTTCGTGAATATCAAACCGACTAAATCTGCAACACATTTCGGATCGGAATTACCCAAGTTATTTCTTTCCAGACCCTAAGTCAGAAACATCTACGCAAAAGTGTGTATGTTGTGAGTTGCTGGTGGTTTATGCTGATATCATCCACGATTCGTAATTCATAATTTCTAGTTCGTAATTTCCGGCTTTGCCGGCTCAGGGCTCAAGTAAAAATAACTTGTACATCTTCCATCTCACAATCGGCCCAAAACGGCCTGAATCTGAGCGCAATATTGTCCAACTTATTTTTACTTGAGCCCTTAGGCATAACTGTGTAACCCGGACAGGAGATAGTTGACGCCGAAATAGGTAAAAATAACGGCTATGAAACCGATTATTGCCAGCCATGCGATGCGTCTGCCGCCCCATCCCCTTACGAATCTGGCGTGCAGAGCGACTGCATAAACGAACCATGAGATAAGGGACCATGTTTCCTTGGGGTCCCAGCTCCAGTATGTGCCCCAGGCGGAATTCGCCCAGATGGCGCCTGTGATTATGCCTGCGCTGAGCCAGAGGAAACCGAATACTATAGACTTATAGGTGATGTCGTCAATAATCTTTAGAGGCGGCAGCGAACCGATAAGACTTCCCTGGTTATCCGGTTGAGATGCGGGCTTTCCGATATAAAATTTCAGGAGATACATTACTCCAAGTCCGCAGGCAACAGCCAGGGCCGCATAGCCGATAAAGCAGGTTACCACGTGTATGATGAGCCAGTTGCTTTGAAGAGCCGGAACAAGTGGTCTGATTTCATCAGGCATCCCGAGAGCGGCAAGGGCCATACTGGCGACAGCGAATGGTGTTGCAAAAGCGCCGATGAGACGGTTCTTGAATTTCAGTTCAAGCCCCAGATAAAACAGAATTATTGACCAGGAGAAAAAGACCAGGGACTCGTACATGTTGGTCAGCGGCGCGTGGCCATAACCCATTTGATATGATTCCGCCCATCTGAGCCCGATGCCTACGGTCTGCATGAGGAAACCCAGTACCGTGCATATAGTGGCAATTATTCCAATTTTATGGGCACGGAAGAGGAAAACGGCAACATAGAGAATTGAAGCAAGGAGATATGTGAAAGTGCAATAAGTTAATAATTGCGAACTGTTCATAGCGGTTTCCTAGGCAAGATGCAGATTGTCGTTTTGTTCAAATTGTTCGATCAACGTTGAGAAGTCTTTTTCAAAATTGATTTTGTTTTTATTGGCAGACCCACAGACCAGGATTCTGGTTCGGTTGTCGGCGTTGCCGATATATACCCATAGCCTGCGGTGGGAAAGGAAAAAAACGATGTACAGGCCCGCCAGCATTATGAAGAAGCCGATGTAAACCCACCATACTCCAGGGTCTTTTGCGATCTGCAACCCGGTTGAGTAAAGCTGTTTTACAGTAAGAAAATACGAGGTATCCGGTCGTTCAATTTTTACCGTGGCGCTACCGTCCATCCAGAAATCGACAGGCTCGGCCCTGTTGTCCGAGAACCATATTTTGTACCTGTATTTTCCGCCCATCATAGGCTCCATTATATTGATGATACCAAAAGTTATGCCTTCGGATTCCCAGGCTATATCCTTGCCGGCCCGCATGCGGAAAGTCTGTTCTGAATTTGTGTTTTCTTTACGGATATGGGTTAGAAACTGGCCGTCAATCGGTTGAAAATTGGCCTGGTAGAAAGTAAATCCACGGTAGTCCAGAGGATCGTTGACCACAATCGAGGTTTTTTTAACCTCCTTGCCGTTTTCCATGATGGTTATATTTGTCCGGTACTCTTTGGGAGAACCATTGTCATAAAAGGATATCTGAAAACGGTCGCATCGAATCTCGAAACCGAGCGGGAGCTTCTTGTTTGTGCCATGCTGGTAAATGTGGTCTGATGTAGCTGTCTCCGGGAGCATAAGGCCGCCTTTGTATCCCAGAGTTTTGCCGATTATTGCGCCTGTAAAGATTACGAGGATGCTCGTGTGTACTGCAATCAGGCCTAATCTGGTCCAGTGGCCTTTCTGGGAAAAAAAGAGGACCCCGCCTGCTTCCTTGTCTGCTTTTTCAGATTTCCATCCGCTGTTTTCCATAATCGAGGCTATAGCGCCGGCGATTTCGTTCGGGGATGATTTAGTAAAAAAAGTCTTTTTCCGGCCCATCTTTTCCAGCCGGTCGAGGTTCGTTGCCAGGTTGTCCCGCGTTACCATGCTCCATAGGGCAGGGAATCGGTCAAGTGTACACACGATCAGGTTAATGCTTAGGAGTACAAGGAGGAATATGAACCACCAGGAGTCGTACATTTGGGAAATATCCAGCACCTGGAACAGCTTGGCAGTGGTGGGACCAAATTGCTTAACATAAAATTCCGGAGATTGGTTCTGCTGAATGACCGTGCCGATGATGGAGGCAATGGCCAGAATAATCAATGTGAATAGAGCAAGTTTGACTGACGCAAAAAAAACCCAGATCGTATTTTTTTCTTTTTTCATACTGATGGACTCTTGTATTTACTCCTGACCTGGGCAAACCGGGAAGAGTGTTAAAGCTTGTGAGATTTGATAAATTTCGTTACAGCACAGTGAATGTTTACAGAACAGGCATTGCTACCACGCTACCTGACGAGGTGTCAATAAAAAAAGGGTAAGTGTTTTCAACCTCTTTTATATATGGTGAACGTTTATGAAAAAGGTATGGATATTCATTTTTTTCAAAAAACCTTGTCACCATTAAGAGTAAGATGTATAATTTTTGGTTCCCAAAAAAAATATTATTTCAAAAAAGTCGGACGATCCATCGGTTTCACCGGATGCATAGTCCTCTTTTATAAGGAGTCATGTCATGGCAAAAGTATGTGCAATATGTGGTAAAGGACCGGCAACCGGCAATAATGTCAGCCATGCCCACAACAAGACCCGTCGTAGGTGGCTGCCCAATCTGCAGAGGGTAAGGATGGCCACGGAAGGCGGCAACTCAAAATACGTGCGCGTGTGTACCAGGTGTATCCGTTCCGGCGCTGTGGTCAAACCCGCCTGAGTGTAACCGATTACGCCTACTTCCTTCTTGCCTCCATAACCCCGTCAAGCCGCCTGATTTTATTGAGCAGTTTGGAAATATGGTTCAGGTCGTTGACTTCCACGACCATATTGAGCACGGCAAGTTTTGATGGGGACGTGTGAGCGGTCACATTCACGATGTTTGCGTCATTTAGAGTAATAGTGTTGCTGAGAGTGGCCAGGAGCCCCTTCTGGTCATTGGCTACAATCCGTATATGAGCCCGGTGCGTGTCCGTAGTGTCGGTTCCCCACTCTATCTCGATACGTCTTTGGGGGTCGGTTGCCTGGAAATTGGGGCAGCTTACCTTATGGATGGATATCCCCCGCCCTGCGGTAATATATCCCATTACATCATCTCCAGGCACCGGCATGCAGCAGTTGCTGAGCCTGGTCAGTACGTTATCAATGCCGTCGATCTTGATGCCGTGGTCCTTTTGCGCTGTGTCGCCGCCTTTTTTCTTGATCGGTTTAAGATCCCCGGCAATTGTCGATTCCTCGATCAAGGGTTGCTCGTTTATCAGGACATTTTCATGTCTGAGCGTCCGGGAAAAGGCCTTGGCTGAAATCTTCCCGGAACCTACTTTGATAACCAGATCGTTTAAGGAATTGCACGACAATGAGTGAAGAATACCTTTTAGTTGTCCTGTCTTGATGATCCGTTTTATGCTCAGGCCGTGTTTTTTCAGTTTCTTTTCGATTATCTCCTGACCGACAATTAGGCTGCTTTCGTGTTTATCTCTGTTCAACCATTGACGGATTCTGCTTTTAGCTCGGCTGGTCTTGACCATGGAAAGCCAACCGCGGTTCGGTTTTTGTTTGGGGGAAGTGATGATTTTTACAAGGTCACCGTTTTTCAGCTTGTATTTTAACGGGACGATTTGGTCGTTTACTTTGGCCCCGGTGCATCGATTTCCCACTTCCGTGTGGATCGAATAGGCGAAATCAAGCGGTGTGCCGCCCTTGGGGAATTCCTTTACCTCGCCTGCCGGAGTAAGGACGTAGATTTCAGCATAATGCAGTTCATCCTTGACGGCATTAAGGAATTCCTTGGGATCTTTCAGCTCTTGCAGCCAATGGATCAATTGCTTCATCCACTGAAAAAGCCTGGCGTCCTTTTTTGATACGGCCATCCCTTCCTTGTAAGCCCAATGGGCCGCAATGCCCTCCAGGGCGATTTTGTCCATTTCCTCGGTTCGGATCTGAATCTCCATGAATTCGCCGTACGGGCCTATTACCGAAGTGTGAAGCGACTGGTACATGTTGGCCTTTGGTTTACTGATGAAATCCTTGAACCGCCCGTCAACCGGTCCCCACAGGGAATGGACCACGCCCAGCGCCTCGTAGCATTCACGAACGTTATTCACGATAATCCTAAACGCGACCTTGTCGTAGACCTTATCTAAAGGGATGTTTTGTACGACCAGTTTTCTGTAGATACTGTATAAGTGTTTCGGCCTGCCGAGAATCCGGCAGCCGGTGAGACCATGTTTTGCCAGATGCTTATGCAGCAGTTTTTTTACCTTTTCCACGTAAAGTGTGCGGTCATGCATTGATGTCTTGATCCGTGTGGTCAGGTCGGTGTATTCTTCCGGATGCAGGTAGGCAAAGGCGAGATCCTCCAATTCCCGCTTCATCCAATCAACGCCAAGGCGGCTTGCAAGAGGCGCATACAGATCGTGGGTTTCCCTTGCGAATTCTTGTTGCCTGGCAGGTGGGAGGTATTTGAGATTCTGCATGTCATTCAGACGATCAGCGAGTTTGACGAGCAGAACACGGATGTCGGATGACATTGCCAGCAGCATTTTTCTGATATTTTCCGCTTGATAGGCCATCGTGCTGTTGAACCGCACGTTGGTGATTCTTGATGCGCCGCATACGATTGTGGCCACATCTTTGCCGAATAATTCCCGCAGTTCCTGTTCCGATGAAGTGGTGGATTCCTTGAGAACACCATGCAACAGTCCGGCCATCAGTGTCGGAAGGTCGAGCCGCATATTTGCGAGGATGTACGAAACCGCCAGAGGGTGGGAGATGTACGGTTGTCCGTTATAGAAGACAGTGTCCCCATAAATTTTGACGGCATAGTCATATGCCTTTTGCAGCGGGGCAAGGTCCACGTCGGGCATGTACTCCCCCGCATGTTTGATAAGGTCGGTTATTGTCTGCATGAATTGTTTTTAAATATTATTAGTACCTTAGTGGTAATTTTCTTGTTTTTTCTGGCAGGAAATCAAAAAGGTGAAATATTTTTAAATAGTTACACGCAGCTGTTAAGGTACTTATACCCCT
>JAYEJK010000319.1:0-2554 GCA_034660535.1 Thermodesulfobacteriota bacterium
TTAGCAGCTTGCTTGGTTTTATTTTTGGTTTTGGTTTCTGTTTTTTAAGGCGGGAATTTTCGTCCTTAACTTCCTGGATTTGCTCTTTTAAGAGGAGAATTGTTTCGGCCTGCTGTTCAAGTAATTCGGGGTTGGTTTTAACTTCGGCCATTATAACGGTGGGCATAGCCCACCCTACAAGAGAACTAAGAATAACATGGTGGAAATATGTATTTTTTGTAGGGTGGGCTGTGCCCACCTTTGCCCAATGAAAGACTTGTGGCCGAAATTAAAACCAACCCCAGTAATTCTAGAAGGAAGATGACGGTAGGGTTTTTCTTGTTCGCTTCCGGGATGTTTTTTATGATTTGATCCAGCTTGGTTTTCACGAATGAAAACATATCATGAACGGTGGTATTTATCTAGTTTATTTTTGCAGCAACCCACTTTTTTTTGAGAAGTTACCGGGAATCCAGCAATCTTGCCACCAGTTATTGAGAAGTTACCGCTTATTTTTTGAAAATGCCTCGATTTGAGAAAAAATTGCTATTCTCGGACAACCTCCTAGGCGAGCTTTTCACGCATTGCATCCGCATGCTGTTGACATGCCTGTGCCGACAGATCTCCGGTTTCCAGGATATCGATACAGTCCTTTCCAAGCCCTATTTCGTCCAGGATATTTTTTACTCTTCCAATGCGCTGTTTTAACCTGGTCTCCAAACCAGGATACGGACACGCGCCGGAACACGTAAACGTCACCACGCCATTTGCACCGAGTTCGAATGGAGAGAGGAGATCAGATACACTCAGCCTTGCGGTACACGGGATAACCATGCGTAGTGTGGTTCCGGTCTGGTTTATTGCGGGCACAAGGTCCTTTCTGTCCATTATGCCGTATGAACAGCAGAAAAGTACTATATCTGGTTGCACGGCTGCATTTTTGAATATAGGGGACAGGCGTTGTTTCATCATGTTGGCGCCGAACTTGTCAATAGTGATTATGCCGGCCGGGCACTCTGCGGCACACAGTCCGCATGCCTGGCATTTAATAGCCGGTATTATTGCAATGCCGTTTTCCGTGCGCGGCACGTTAAACGGACACAACCGCACGCACGTAAGGCACGCAGCGCACATGCCCGAATTTGCGACAACAGCCCCGGAGAGGCAGCTCATGCACCGTCTTGCCTCCATAAGTGCCTGTTTCTCTGTAAGCACACTCTCGATCTCAAAAAAGCCCTTTGTTCGTTCCGGGGCAGGTGTGATTGCGGGCCTTTGGCGCTCTATTCGCGGTATGTATTTTATGGTTTCATCAGGCAGTTCTCCAAGAGGTTCCGGCCCGTCATCTTCAATGGGTTGTATAACGCCTGTCTCTATGTAGGCCGCAACAGCGGAAGCAGCCATGTGACCCTGACGCACTGCCTGAATTGCCGCACCCGGCCCGGTCGCAACCTCACCGCAGGCAAACACTCCTTGCATGGAGGTAGCAAGCGTGTTTGAATCAAAGGCCAGGCGGCCAAATTTGTTTTTTTCAACCGCGGAGTCTTCCAGACATTTCAAATCCGCCTTCTGTCCAATGGAAAAAATTATTGTATCCGCGGTTACCGTGGTAAGCGCGTCATCATCATACTTCGGGTTGAATCTGCCGGTTTCATCAAACACAGACACGCATTTTCTGAACACAATGGATTCGACCCCGCCGTTGCCCTGAATCTCGGTCGGTCCGACGGAACAGAGTATTTGTACGTTTTCCTCTTGCGCCTCATTGGTCTCCCATTCCCATGCAGGCATCTCCTCCCTTGATTCAAGGCATGCCATGGTGACATTTTCAGCGCCCAGACGAACCGCAACACGCGCCACATCTATGGCAACGTTGCCGCCTCCAATAACAACCACATTTTTTCCGACCTCCATGCCCGAACCCGTGGCAATAGCCTTTAAAAACGGGATTGCCAAAAGTACGCCTTTACTGTCCGCTCCCGGGATCGGGATGCCAACGCTTTCAGCTAATCCGACAGCGATTATAACGGCCCTGTATCCCTCTTCCATGAGGTCGTCAATGGTTTTGTCCCTGCCGATCTCATATTCAGTCCGTATATCCACTCCTGCTGCTATTATACCCTCTATATCCTCCTGTACGGTTTCCAGGGGGAGTCTATAGCGTGGAATTGCATTGGCAACCATGCCGCCGGGCTGATCGTCTTTTTCAAATACAGTGGCTGAAAATCCTTTTTCCGCAAGATCCTTTGCAGCGGTAAGTCCGGCAGGACCGCTTCCGATTACCGCGATTTTCTCCTCCCTGCCTGGCGTATACTTCTTAACACTCTTTTTTCTGTACGTTCTTGTCTGTTCCATTACAAAGCGCTTCAGGTCCCGTAGCCCGACAGGCGAGTCAACTTTTGCCCTTCGGCAATCCTGTTCGCAGGGATGATGGCATATCCTTCCACACACGGACGAAAAGGGATTTACATCAAGAAGGATATCCAGGGCATCTTCGTAAAGCCCCATTGCGACCTTTTCAGCATAACCGCGGGTGTCGGTATGCACAGGGCATGCGGCCATGCAGGGAGGCACAATA
>JAYEJK010000320.1:0-5251 GCA_034660535.1 Thermodesulfobacteriota bacterium
AAAACCAAAACGTAACTGTCCATCCCTGTCGTCATTCCGGCATGTAGTTAGCCGGAATGACGAAAAAATAAATTGTTCTGTGTTTTTGCCCGAAGGGCATCATGTTCTATTTTGGTTACACTCAAATGAATATTTTCTGAAAACGATTATTCCCGGCAGGAAAGCAACCAAGAAATACCTTAGAGGATGACATGATAAAAAATCAAAAAAAAATTATCCTTGATAAGTTTGAGAAAGAAATTTTGGAGGCATAAGGAGATAATTACACTATGGTTACCGAACAGGGCATAGTTTTTAAAACAACACCCAGTACCGTATGGATCAAGACGGAGCGTGGAGAAATGTGTGAAAGCTGCAACTCCAAGGAGACTTGCGGAGGTGGATGCACTTTATTGAGCAGTACCCTGACTGAACTTGAGATTGAGGTGCCGAACCACATAGGCGCGAGAAACGGGGACAAGGTGCTTTTAAGCATGGACTCGTCGTCCGTGATAACGCTTTCACTCATGGCCTATATTGTTCCGATAATCGCACTGATCCTGGGAGCGTTTTTAGGGGAGAAAATATCTTTTTTACTTAGCGCTGATAAAAATATCTGTTCCATCATCTTCGGCGTAACATCGTTTGCCCTGTCAATTCTGGCGGTCCGGGCGACCAGTAAAAAAATTTCAAAAAAAAATAGATATCAGCCAACCATTGCCAAAATTCTGAAACGCGCCTGAAAAGCATAGCCGCAAAACAAATCAGTAATCGTCAATTCAGCTTAATCCAACATCCGAAAACAAAAAAAAAGGCGCGGCCAAATCAGGCCGCGCCTTTTTTTATATTTATCTAATTGCTTCCCTTACAGGAAGAACACGTACATAACCCCTACAAATACTGGTATCAAAATTCCGAATGACCAAGCCATGTAGCCAAAAAAGCTGGGCATCTTGACTCCCTGGTCGTCGGCTATAGAACGGACCATGAAGTTGGGAGCGTTACCGATATAGGTATTGGCGCCCATAAACACGGCGCCTGCGGAAATTGCAAGCAGCGTCATATACATCCCGTCCGGCCCGGAACTCATTAATCGCTCGGCATCGCCGCCCGCGGTATTAAAAAACACGAGATAGGTCGGCGCATTGTCCAGAAAACTCGAAAGAGCGCCCGTCAGCCAGAAATACATGTGATTCACAGGCTCTCCGGCTTCATTTGTAACCAGTGCAATAAGGCTTTTCAATGCACCTTCCTTGCCTGCCTTGAGAATAGCAATTGCCGGGATCATGCTTACAAAAATACCTGCAAACAATTTGCCGACCTCCACAATGGGAAACCATGTGAATTCGTTTTTACGGCGGCTGTCCGGATCAGTCAGCTTAAGGGAAAGTCCGGTAATGCACAACATAAAGACATCACGCATGATGTTCTGGAGTTCAACAGGCACGTGATAAACATTCCACGAAATACCAGGTTTCCACATACCGCTCATAAGCACGCTGCCGATAACACCCAGAAGCAGTACCAGGTTCACCGTACCCTCTAATCCCAGCTTCTCACCCGTATCAGCTGACCTGGGAGGAGCAGGCTTTCCTTCCGCGTTGTAAAGCGCTGTATCAACGATAAAGAAGAGAACCAGGAGAATGCCTGCCACAAACAACATCGGCACAATCATGGCCTTGGTTGTCCAGAAAAAGGATACACCCTTTAAAAATCCCAGAAAAAGCGGCGGATCACCCAGAGGTGTCAGGGAACCACCGATATTGGCGACCAGGAAGATAAAAAACACGACCGTATGTACCCGGTACTTGCGGTGCGCATTGGCGCGAAGCAGAGGCCGGATCAGGAGCATTGCGGCCCCGGTCGTACCCATCCAGCTCGCCAGCACCGTCCCGATTAAAAGCACAAGAAGATTGACAATCGGCTTGCCCACAAGGCTGCCCTTGAGACGTACGCCGCCTGCCACTGTGAACAGCGCCAGCAGTAAAATAATAAACGGAATATATTCAAGAAGCACTGTATGTAGCAATTCGAAAAGCGCAAGTTCAAACCCGAATTTAAAATAAAACGGTACTAAAAATGCAAGGCTCCAGAAGGCAGAAACCTTTCCAAAATTGTGATGCCAGAATGTAGGCACTGTCAACGGTAATATTGCAATGGAAAGCAGCATACACACAAATGGTATGACCCAGTATCCCTGCAACATGGACCCGTCAAGATGCGGTCCCCCATGATGGGCGTCACCGTGACCGGCTTCATGACCAGCTTCGTGACCAGCTTCGTGACCGCCGGCATCATGCCCAGCTTCTTCAGAATGTCCTACTTCTGAATGACCAGTATCGGAATGCGCATCAGCGCTATCTCCATGTCCTGTGTCCACATGGGTTTCAACGGCATGTTCGCCAAGATCCGGCGACTCGGCAAATGTTGATGCCGGCAAGAAAAACATCGCCATTACAGCAACGGCGAATGTTAAAACCAGCATTTTACTTAATCGGTTCACTTTGTAATCCTCCCTGTTTGAAATCCAACATACCTTTGACAGGACACGATTAAATCCGATATTACGTTCATAAAACTTGTCCTGACAAAATGTCTCTTTTAATAACATTATCAGCGCATGACAAGTACCGGACAGTGCGCCATCTGGACTACCCGGGTGGTGACGCTTCCAAGCAATATTCTTTCCACGTTTGAAAGTCCCCTGGAGCCGATGATTATAAGATCTGCATTCTCTTCCTCTGCCAGGGTGACAATGGAGTCCGCGATCCTTCCCCGAACAACTCTTGTCTTAAATTTGACTTTCTTGTCTTCAAAAAGCCAAATAAAAGGCTCTAAAATCTCGTTGGATTCCTTAGTAAGTTCAGCAATTACCTCGTGCAGACCGTCCTCCCCAAGTACCTTGGGAATACCGCCAAAGCTGTGGACGAGAACAACCTCGGCATCTGTAAGCTTGGCAAGATCAACCGCGTACTTGGCGGCGTGCATGGAGTGTTCCGATCCATCTAATGGAAGTACTATTTTTTTTAACTGCATATCCGACCTCCTAAAAATTGGCTTTCAGGTTGAAAAAAGGCTTAGGGTTCGCTCAAAAATAAATTTACATTTTCAGGTGTTGAGGCGCCAGCATGGCAAGGCGCGAGGAGGGCGAATAGCAGGGCTATTTAACCGACGAGCAACGCAGCCATGCGGGATGAATCGACGCATGAAAATGTGAAATTATTTTTGAGCGAGCCCTTAATCTAAAATAGATTATGCCTGTCATACACGGTATGGCAGGCATAATCTATTTATAATTATCAATTGATTACTTAATTGCTGTTCGATCACGCGAAACAGACATTCCGGGTTGATGACCGAGTTCATCGCTTTTCAACAGAGTTTTCCCCATTTCCTGGAACTGATCTGCGCTCCGCTGTCCGCAACAATGAGACACTCGCGTCCTGGAAGAGAATTGATCAAGGCCACTCCTTTTTTCGGATGCATGACAAAAACGGATGTGGACAAAATATCGGCTTCCATAACCGTTGGCGCCTTTACGGACACACTTTTGGCCATAATGGGGGACCGGCCGGTTGATGGAGTAATTACATGATGAAACATCTTCTCCTTGTCAAAGTAGACCTCGTATCCGCCCGAAGTTGCCACCGCGCCATCTCTCATTGTAATGATATCAGGATAGTTGCCCTTTTTGGCCGGATCTTCAATTGCAATCTTCCAGGGCCTGTTTTCAGATCTTTGGCCCATGGTTCGGATATCTCCGCCTGCATTAAGCAAATGGTTGACTGCGCCGTGCCTGGCCAACACGTCAGAGGCCCTGTCAACAATATAGCCTTTTGCTATTCCGTCCAGTGTGACACCCATGCCGGATTTGTTTAATGAAATGGCATTGGATGATATCTCTATTCCATCAGAGCCTACAAGGTTGACAGCATCTGAAAATTCTTTTCCTGACATCTCAAGTTTCTGCCCGGCGCTTGATTTCCGCTTAAACAGATCGACCACAGGCGCCACTGTCACATCAAATGCACTGCCGGTCAGTCTGTTATAATTTAAAGCATGGCCCATGACCTCTTTAAGTTCAGGAGGCGGGCCGACGATACGCCCGTTACTGTTCAATGCTGAAACCGGTGTAAAACTCTTATACCTGTCAAAAACGGCCGACAATTTTTCGATCTCATTAAATGCCCGGCCAATCGCCTCGTCGGCAAGATCCCTTGAGTCGTGTATAACCGTCATGGTCACTATGGTGCCCATTGCCGGTTTTGACCTTGACACCCTGTACTGGGTCCGGTTAATCTTTGCGGCCTCGGCCGCAAAAGGCATTGCGCCGCCGACAGTCAGTCCGACACCCAGGATCCCGCAGGTCTGTATAAAATGTCTTCTGGAAACTAAGTTCTCTTTCATTATATTATTCCCGTTAATCGGCTTATTCGAACTATTCATTTTCAGGCAGCCTGTTTCATCTCAGCGATATTTCCTCTGACACGTATAATCTTACGCTTCTTGCATGCCTTGAGGCAGGCCATTTCACATTCATCGCCATATTCAAGACATTTTTTGTGATCAATGACAATTTTTTTGTCCACAAGCTTGATGGCCTTTGCCGGACATTTCTTGGTGCATGCGAGGCAACTGATGCAGCCCGCCTTGCACACACTTGATACGGCCTTGCCCTTATCTATTGAAGAACAGTATATCATGACCCTGGCATTAGCGGGAATTACTTCAAGAATCCCCCTTGGGCAGGTACGCACGCACACGCCGCATCCAATACATAGGGCTGGATCGATTCTCACAAGACCATTATAAATAATCATGGCACCGAATGGACAGGCCTTAACACAGTCACCGAACCCGAGGCATGAGTATCCGCATGCATCAGCGCCGCCCATCTTATGTGCAGCAGCACAACTGGGAACTCCCTGGTACTCATATTTCAACGCAACCTGACCGTCATCTTTTACACAGCGTCTGACTGAAATCATAGGCTCAGCGGATCCTGCAGACTTTCCTGTCAGTTCACCCACCTTTTCCGACGTTTCAGCGCCTCCGGCAACACAGGCACCTGCTCCGACGTTAGGATCATTAACAACCGCAGCCGCGTATGAAGAGCATCCCGCATACCCACATCCACCACAGTTAGCGCCCGGCAGTACATCTAAAACGGCCTCAATGCGCGGATCCTCATCCACTTGAAAAACAACCGACGCTATGGACAAAACAATGCCGCAAAGACATCCAAGGCCGGCAAGAAAAAGCACTGACTTAA
>JAYEJK010000320.1:5351-10306 GCA_034660535.1 Thermodesulfobacteriota bacterium
GCGCCCGGCAGTACATCTAAAACGGCCTCAATGCGCGGATCCTCATCCACTTGAAAAACAACCGACGCTATGGACAAAACAATGCCGCAAAGACATCCAAGGCCGGCAAGAAAAAGCACTGACTTAATAATAATTGGATCCATGTTTTGTCCTCTACTCCCAAGGATTCGCGGCATTCAATTTTGGCCGCTCTTTTTCAGGGTAAAAATTATATCATGCCTTTAAACGCCAAAAAGGAAAGAGCCATGAGCCCGGCCATGACCAGACCGCCGGGCGTCCCTTCCAGCGACATCGGCATCCTGCTGACCGCAAGCCGTTCGCGGACGCCTGCCATCAAAAGCAACGCGACACCGAAACCAAGACCGGCTGCAAAAGCATATACTAGAGACTGAATCAATCCATATTCATTGCGCTGACACAAGATTGCAATACCAAGCACTGCGCAGTTGGTAGTAATGAGCGGCAGAAAGATTCCCAGCGCGGAATAAAGTCCAGGCATGGCCTTTTTCAGAAAAAGTTCAACAAATTGAACAAGGGATGCAATAACAACGATAAAGAAAATAGTTTGCAGATATCCGATGCCAAAGGGATTCAGTACATATGTCTGAATAATCCAGGTAATGGTGGTAGCCAGGACACAAACAAATATTACCGCGCCGGCCATTCCGGAGGCAACGCCCGTGTCCTTGGAGCATCCCAGAAATGGGCAGTTTCCCAGGTACTGAGCAAGAAGGATATTGTTTACAAATATCGCTCCTATAATCATTAAGAAATAATCCATTGGTAAAACCTCCTGTTACTTCTCTGCTGTTGCGGGCTCTGATACTGCGGGAACAACATATTCCGCAGCACAGATTATTTCAGGATCCGTGGCTTTGTTCTTGGTCTGCCAGTAATTCAAGTAATTCATTGCCGCCAGGATGAGTCCGAGGCATACAAAGGCCCCGGGAGCTTCGATCATAAACAAGAATGGTTCATAACTTGAGCCCATAATTTGATAGCCGAATATAGATCCAACCCCGAACAATTCACGCAATCCGCCGAGAAAGGTCAGAGACAGCGTGAACCCTATTCCCATTCCAATACCATCTGCAATGGAGAGAAGCACCGGGTTTTTCCCGGCAAAGGCCTCAGCCCTGCCAAGTATTAAACAGTTAACTACAATAAGAGGCACAAAGAGTCCCAGAGTCTGGTAAAGCCCGTACGCATATGCCTGCATGAGCAGTTCCACTGACACGACAAGCGTGGCTGCGATTACGATATAGCAAACAATTCGCACCTTCTTAGGGATAATATTGCGTACAGCAGAAATAATCGTGTTGGATAGCACAAGAACAAATATTACTGCCGCTCCCATGCCCGCGCCGTCAGATGCGCACTTTGTTACGGCAAGTACCGGGCACAGCCCCAGCACCAACCGGAACGGGGGCAGTTCCGCCCACAGGCCCTTTGAAAATTCTTTCCACATACCCATGTAATTTTCTCCCTGTCGTACTGCTATATTTTCTAAGAACAGCCAGCCTGATTAATTACGAATAGAATTCAGAAGGATCCGGTTATCTGATCTTTCAACGAATCATAAGCCTTCACCGCGTTCTGTACCGCGACAACAGAACCTGTTGAAGATATTGTAGCCCCTGAAACAGCGACAATATCGCCACCATTACTGTCGAGTTCAATGCCTGCTGACTGGTGCTTCTTGAACTGCTTGGTAAAACTGCGTTCTTTGACCCTTGTGCCGATTCCAGGAGTTTCCGACATGGTGGTCATGCTGACGCCGGTCAGAATATTCAAGCTCGTGTTAAAACCGACCATGACGCCCACGTCCCCGCCGAAACCGCCGCCATAATTCTCAAGGGCCACTGCAACAAGCTGCCCGCCCTTCTTGCCCGGGAACACTGTGACCTGGCCTGAACCGTCCGGAAGGTCAAGTTTTTTCCTGTCCGCAATCGGATCATTATCAATATCTCCCAACACTGCCGCAATCGCCGGGCCCTGAACATTTATCAATACCTGTTTTTCAATGGTTGCAGCAGTACCCGTCTTAAGATAGGCAAGAGAAATTCCCGCCACCCCGCAAATACAGGTGAGAACTACGACCATTTTTATGATATCCTTCATTATTTACCTCGCTCCAAAGGGTTTTGGCCTGATGCGGTCAAGAAGGGGCATCATCAGATTTGCAAGCAGAATGGCAAAGGGGACTCCATCCGGATAAATGCCGTATACACGGATAATGATAACAAGCGCACCCGCGGCAAGTCCATAGATGATCATGGGGATCTTTTCAACAGGTGAAGACCCTGGGTCGGTGGCCAGGAAAAATGCTCCCAACATCACGCTTCCGCCCAGAATATGGAAAACAGGACCAATATAAATGTTGCTGTCAATCAGATAAAAAATTGATGCCGTGACAAAAACGCCGATTAAAAAGGCTAAAGGGATATGAAAACTGATCTTCCTGGTTGCAATCAGGTACACGCCGCCAAGAGCAATAGCCAAAACATGAACCGAACCAAGTCCGCCCAGTTGATTGCCTAAAAGAATATCCATCATACCGACCTGTGCGGCGGCCTCTGGTCCGTAATATTTAAGCTGGGTTATGGGATTTATCAGCTCGGTGTTCAGCATGGTTGCGTCAATATCTATAAAATTCACCCATGAGAGTCTGCACACGGCCCAACCGACAAGCGGGGCGCACATAGGATTTGCTCCCAGTCCGCCGAAGAGCATCTTGCCAAGAAGAATACTGATCGCGCTTCCTGCCACAACCAACCACCACGGTGCTGCAGCCGGAAGAAGAAATGCGAATAAAAGGCCGATTAGCAGAGCGCTGAAATCGTCAACACTCGGTTCACGTTCCATGCATTTACAACATACAGCCTCCACAATTACAGCAGTAGCGCAGGAAAGCGCCATAACCTGAAGGGCTTGTATGCCGAATATTACCACAGCCATGGCTGCTGCAGGCAGCAGGGCCAGGACCGTGCTCTGCATGTATCCCGGAACGGTACGTCCGCAGTGCCAGTGGGGCGAGGCGCCTACTGACAGGATCGATAATGATTTTGCGTCCTCATTAGCCATTTACGATTTCCTCACATTATCGTGATTATTGATTTATGCCGCTGCTTCCGCTGCTGCCACGGCATCTATTGCGGCCAGTTCACTCTTGGCCAGCTGGATCAACTGCACCAGCGGACGGCGCGCTGTGCAGTAGAAACCGCACATTCCGCATTCAAAGCAGTAGTCTATTCCATACTCCCGCGCCTTTTCATACAGTCCGAACTCGGCAAAACGGGTAATCATATTAACCGACAACCGTGCCGGACATGAGGCCACACACTCTCCACAGTTCAAGCATGCAGTGTCGGTAACGGGCGGAAAATCGCTGTCCGATACGACAAAAAGACCATAAGCATCTTTTCCAACGCCCTGTTCCTTATCAAATATTGCAACACCGCGCATTGGGCCGCCGACTATCAGCCGATCGCCCGGGCCCGCGTTGATCCCGGCATGCGAAAGAGCCTGGCTGACCGGAGTTCCTACCTTGACAGTGTAATCGGAGCCGGCAACGGTCATTACCGTTTCAGTCAGAGGCAGACCGGTCTCAACAACCTTTCCGATTGCCAGCAGCTGATGGACACTGACCACTGTGATATCGTTCAACCCCTCTTGTCCTGTAACGGCCTTGACAACAAGCTCATCAACACTGTTAGGATAGACCGGACTGACATTAGCGGTATCAGCGCCGGATAAAGATACTGAACCGCCCTGGGCCACGGCATATATTGTTTTTGAGGCTGACACTACTTTATGCAGAACTTCAAGACCTTTCTCCAGAGTAGCTGAATTATTGCCCGCAATCCGCCCTGCTGCGCTGATTCCGGGTTCAGGATTCACACCGTTTATGACAAGGGTTCCCGCCTTGACAATCCGATGAGTATCAATACCTTGTTTTTTGAGGGCTGAAATCAGTTCATCGCCTGAAAGATTCAAGAAATCAATTTTCTCGGCCTGAATCTCTTCGGCGCCTTCCTTTTTTTCCGCCTCGGTATCAACTGTAATCGACTTGGCGCTGATATCAGTCACAACTCCCGCAACCGGTGTGTGCATATCTCCGATACCGGAGTCCGGATGCTCGGCAACCAGTGCGCCAGCAGCTACAACAGCTTTTTTCTTGACGGTTTTAATGGAATGACCATTCAGGGGGATATGCACTATAGTTGCCGCAGGCCCGTCCTGGATCGTACCGCCGGTGTCGGATGATAAAATAAAGCTTGGCTTACTCATGGTTTATTACCCCATATGGCACTGTTTGCAGTCCTCTTTTTTAAAGGGGCCTTTCTGCTTTTCTTCATGACAGTTCATGCATCCTGAATGGAATGCATTTAACCTGTTCGGCAGGATCTCTTCAATCCCTTCTTCAAGTTTATGACACTTTTTACATGAGACGTTTTCCGCATCTTTCATCTCGTGACAGGATGAGCAGCCACCGAGCCCCTGCTCAAATATATCTTCATGACATGCATTGCAACGTGTATGAACAGCGTCCTTTATGCCCGGCGTATCACCGTCACCCTCCGCCTCGTGGCATTCGCCGCATTTTCCGGGTTCTGATTCAATATCCTCGGTATGATGGCAGTCCGTACACTCGGCACAAAAATCATCACTATGTTCAGCATGTGAATATTTTGTGCCGACAGGTTCCTGATGATGACATCTGCCGCAGAATTCCCCGGTATTATTCTGGTGTTTCTCTGCAAAGGCCTCATCAAAAACCGCAGAGTGGCAATTGCGGCATAAAAGCGGATCAGATGTACGTTCCTTGCTTTCATGATGACACCTTTCACAGGGCAATTCATAATCCCTGAAATGGGCAATATGAGAAAAAACCACATTTCCGCCCTTTGTAGCAAAAAAGATGCGGATTGGTTCTTTCGGCTGAGCGCCTCCCA
>JAYEJK010000321.1:0-2530 GCA_034660535.1 Thermodesulfobacteriota bacterium
GGGCCGATTGTGAGGTTACAAAACCGCAGGACTAGCAGGGCTAATTTGAGGATTTTGTAACCTCACAATCGGCCCAAAACGGCCTGAAGATGAGATGGAAGATGTACAAGTTATTTTTATTTGAGCCCTAAGGCACTAATTGTTGAGGTTTGATTTTATTTTTGGTTTAGTGGTCTGAATACGGTAGGGGCCTTTTTTGTGTTCAGGTTTCATAGGAATTCGAAATTGCACGGATCGAGAAATTTTGCATTTCCGGATGAACACTAATTCGGGAACTTTTTTCCCGGGTCAATGTCATTAATAAGTACGGAACAAAAGTCAGTGCATCACCAGGAAAACAATAACAAGAAAAAACTCAGGCAGGAGACCACTGAACTAGTCAAGGCCTTGCGTAAAGGCGATTCTCAGCCATTCAACAGACTGGTGATGCTCTATCAGTCAAATATCTATAACCTGGCTCTGAATTATCTCAAGGTTCCGGAGGAAGCAAAGGACATTACTCAAGACATTTTTATCACGGTTTACCGTTCATTATCAACTCTGAGGGATGATTCAAAATTTTCAGCATGGCTCTATCAGATTGCAGCCAATCAGTGTCGGAACCGGCTGAAAAAGTTGCGGAGAAGAGGATTTTTCACATCTCGTTCGATTGATGATCCGGAGCAGCCGATTTACCTGTCAAAGGATGATTCGCCGGAAGAACGAATCGAACAGGAGGATAGGTCCAGGATAGTCAGGACAGCCATTGCGGCCATGCCCGAAGCTGAAAAAGAGGTCCTGATAATGCGTGACCTCCAGGAAATGACATACGAAGAAATAAGTGAAATTTTAGGCGTGCCCCTGGGAACGGTGAAATCCAAGCTGAACCGGGCCAGAAATGCACTTAAGAATAAAATCAAGCATCTTTTTTGATTATTTTGTAAAAAATTTTGAATAACCTTTAACATGGATATGACGATACCTAAAGAGTGCCTGCGGTTTCAGGCTATGTTTTCCGCATGGTCGGATCATGAACTCGATCCGGAAACAACGTCCATGCTCAAGAATCACGTTAATTCCTGCGCCGAATGCTCCAGTGAATGGGAGGCGTTTCAAAAGACGCTGGAGTGGCTCAAGGCCGTGGAACCGGCGCCTGTACCTTCCGACATTATTGCAGGGATCCATGAAAAGCTTGGACGGAAAAGTGTGTTCTCAAGACTCATCGAGCGCTTCAGGCAGGCCCAGCCGATTAATCTCTCTCTTTCTGCGGCGGCTGTGACAATTGTGATTGCGCTTTTTGCTATGACTCTTATGAAGGCAAATTTCAGAGGGCCTGCTGATAATCCGGTCTTGCCCGGGAAAATCGTGATTGCGGAGAATACCCGTCCCGCTGAAATTCATGAAGCCGTTCCCGCATCCTCTCAATCTTCTATGGCTACCGACCGGAATGCAGAGAGCAGTCAGCCCGCCGGTCATCCTGAAGTGTTACCTCATTCCGTATTTAAGCGCCGATTTGCAGAGGCGCCGTTTAATGGTCATTCGCCGACCACGGCGGAGAGCTTGGCTTCGCCTGCCGGGATGCGGCATGAAGCGGGTGTTGATTTTGTATCCAACGGACCTGACAGGAATTCCCGGGAAAAGCATTTTTTAAAAGCCGATCCATATTATGGACACCGGATGAGTTTGCCTCCGAGTGTAAGTTCTGGAAAACAGATGACCCCTGATATTATGGTCACGGTAAACGCAGGTGATCCTGAACAGTATGCCGGCCTTTTTTATGAACTGATGGATTCTGAAAAGTGGCAGGCCCGGCTATTGAAAGATAATGTTCTTCTGATTATACTAAAGCCTGAAGAGTTGTCAGGTCTGCGGCAAATCCTGACTTTGAGGGATGCTGTTTTCTCCCCGGCTGAAGTACAAACAGGAAATTTCGGGACGCTCAAGAAGATGCTTATGGTGGCGGTCCGGTTACAATAACGCTTACTCAACCGAGTGTCTTCTTTCTTTCCTCCTCCGGGATCGGATCCCGGGTTCCTGCGGGCCGCAAAGGCTGTTGAGGCTTAAGCGGCCCGTTTTTTTTAGATGGCTGAAATGGATTTTGGTGTATTCTTAGGGTTCGCCCAAAAATAAATTTACATTTTCAGGTGTTGAGGCGCCCGCATGGCAAGGCGCGAGGAGGGCGAATAGCAGGGCTATTTAACCGACAAGCAACGCAGCCATGCGGGATGGACTGGCGCATGAAAATGTGAAGTTATTTTTGAGCGAGCCCTTAATATAAGAATTATAAAGTAACCGTTCACCACAGAGAGCGCTGAGTTTGCAAAGAAAGAATTTTTTTTAAGCCGAGAAATTTACGTATGCCATTTTCAAGCTTTCTGACATTAAAATTGATTAAAAGCCCCGTTTTGCAGCAGGACAACTTTCAGATAAGGGGTAACGAGTTTTCCCTTCACTTCAGCCTTCTACCTTCAGTCTAACCCAGATAAACTGGAATTCTTAAAGGTCCTGGACTATTTTCAGTACCCCCCTGAGGGGTATAAGGGTCTGGAAA
>JAYEJK010000322.1:0-10264 GCA_034660535.1 Thermodesulfobacteriota bacterium
GTCGGTTTGATATTCACGAAACCGCAAGCGTAGCAGGGCTACGGTGAGGATTTCGGGGATGTCAAACCGGCTAAAGGTGTGATACAGTTCGGAAACGGAAAATCCAAGTTATTTCTTTCCAGACCCATAGTATACTGATCCTGCAGATTCCAACACAAGCAAAAAAAGGTATTATGGACGGATTAATCAGCAGGTCAGAGAAAAAGCGCCGCGCTAAAAATGTGGAACAGCTTGTGCGTGAACTGGTAGATCTTTCGCGTAACAACATTTCACGTCTGGACTGCGACTCATTTCTGCAAAAAGAAATTGCCGCGGCAAAAAGGCTTAAGGGAGGGGCAAGGAAACGTCAAATCAAATATATTGCCAAGGAATTACGAAATACACCTCACGAACCGCTCCTTCTCTTTCTTCAGGAAAAAAAGGGGTCCAAATTAAAAAAGAACCAGGAGTTTCATGATCTGGAACGTCTGAGAGACATAATTATCAACGACGCTCTGGCTGCCTTAAAAATCGCTGAAAAGGAGGGAGTGGAGTTAGAGTCGAAGTCGGACTGGGACAGCCAAGGAATTGACTCAGCACATTCCAAATTCCCCAATCTGGATAAGTCTTCCCTGAGGACATCCGCGCACCGTTACGCCCGAACACGAAATCCTGCACACAGTCGTGAAATTTTCAGGGCGCTTAAAGCAGCCTCGGAACAAAAACGATTTGCGGAGCAGGCACGGATTGAAGGGTTAAAGATGAAGGAAGCGCTCAAATAAGGGGCTTAAAAATGGAGTATCGAAAAGGAACAGTGGGGCGTGTATTCACGGTTAGGTTTGATCATGGCGAAAATTTGTTGGAAGGGCTTAACAAACTGATTATCAAGGAAAATATCAGATGCGGCTGGTTTCATGTGCTGGGCGGAATGCAAAAGGCTGACGTGGTTATCGGCCCAAAGGAACCGGTCATGCCTCCGGAACCTGTGTGGAATGAAATTTGCGACACCAGGGAAGTGTTAGGAACCGGCAGCATCTTTTGGGAAAATGAAGAACCGAAAATCCACCTCCATTCAGCTCTCGGTCATCACGGAGAGACGATCACAGCGTGTGTTCGGAAAAACACCAAAACTTATTTGATACTTGAGGTCTTTATAATTGAGATATCAGGAATAAATGCTGCCAGGCCCTGGTTTGAGGACGGGGGATTTAACCGTCTCACATTTTCGTAAGGGTTCGCCCCATCCGGAGTCTTTTGTGCATTTCCCGGAAATTTCCCGGCTGCTTTTTTTTACACAAAGCATTTTTTTTATTGACAACCACTAGTTATTTCCTTCATTATCAAAATAGTAAGGGTCTGGAAAGAAATAACTTGGGTAATTCCGATCCGAAATGTGTTGCAGATTTAGTCGGTTTGATATTCACGAAACCGCAAGCGTAGCAGGGCTACGGTGAGGATTTCGGGGATGTCAAACCGGCTAAAAGTGTGATACAGTTCGGAAACGGAAAATCCAAGTTATTTCTTTCCAGACCCTAATAACAAAACTACAACCGTCACACGTTATTGAAGTTTTTTCTTCAGGACAAATTAAAGGTATGGGAGGAGAAATCTGATGGCTAAGGCTAACTCAAATGCATCTGAAAAAAAAGAAAAAAGCGCCAAGATACTTACCACTGAATTCAGACTTCAGGCCCCTGACGCCAAGAAAGTGTACCTGGCTGGAGACTTTAACGAGTGGGACGAGACAGGGTTCAGGATCCGCAGATATAAAGGCGGCGTGTTCATCAAAAAACTAAAACTTGAATCCGGTCGATACGAATACAAATTCCTAGTTGACGGCGTATGGACAACCGACCCGGCAAATCCTGAAACCCAGTCCAATGATTTCGGTTCTGAGAATTCCGTAATCGTGGTCAATTAACAGATAAGACGTTCGTCGTAATTCGTAGATCTGCTTCATCAAGGTCTTCCCTGTTCAGTGAAATCCCTGTTCATCCACAGCTATAAAAAAACCGGCGATCAGGTATGATCCGATCGCCGGTTTTTTTATTTTCTAATTTGTTATAAACGTTCACCAGGAATAAAACCTGTGACGGTTACTATTCATCTACCTTGATTTTGAGGAGTTTGTCGCCTACATCAACCGCCTTGCCCAGTTCAACAGAAATTTTCTCGATCTTTCCAGTGACCTCGCTGTTAACAGGCGTCTGCATCTTCATAGCCTCGATGATTACAAGCCGGTCACCGACCTCAATCTCCTGCCCTTCTTCCACGACAATATCACACACATTGCCTGCAAAAGACGCTCTCATGTCACCAATCCGGGCAAGTTCCGCTATCTCTTCCTTATCCAGTTGCCGAGCGCCCACGGCTGCCCCTTCAGCGATTTCAGGCTCGAATAGATAAATCCTCTGGTGATGATCCACGTTCATGTAAATGCTGGTTTCACCTTGTTCATTTATTTGTTTCGGGCCGATCTCAATGACATGCTCCTTACCGTTGCAATCCGTAAACTTTAAGTTCTCCGCCACCTTGTACCCGCCTTTCCTCAACAATATACTTGGCGGCAGGACATAGACCTTGCCGAATTTTTCCTCGAATTTAAAGAAATCAACCGCGTCATTCGGGTGCTGGAAATAGGTAACAAGTTGCTGATCCGTTGGGGCATGGCCAAGCCGCTTCGTAAGATCCGCCCTTTCCTTTTCAACATCAATATCCTCGATATCCTCTACACCGCCTTCCTCTTCCAGAATTTTCTTCCAGTCCGGGCCAAAGACCTTTTCATATATCCAGTCTGCGGGCTGATAAAATGGAAACTCCCCATATCTGCCCAGTAGTACGTTCTTAAGGTCCCCTGACGGATCGGCGTAACGTTCCCCTTCCAGGACATGGCTTACAGCCGTGGTCCACAGGATCTGGGAACCAGGCGTCACACTCCAGAAATTCCCAAGCTCAATCTGGACCCTGGGTAATTCGTCGTGGAGGATTGTGGCCATCTTATCAAGGAAATTCCCCTTGACCGCCTGTTCAAAACTACTGCCCATTGCGCCGCCGGGCAGCTTGTGGATCTGGACGGTCGGAGCAAAACCCTTGAACTGCGATTCGAAATATTCATAATGCTCGCGCTCACCCCTTAAGACGCCGGAAGTCTCAATTACAGCTTTTTCATCCACGCCTACAGGCTCGATTCCATGATCCATGAGAGTATGAATCACGGTCAATATCGGCGGCGGTCCATAGTAACCCGTAAAGGAATGATCGCCTGCATCCACAATAGTCGCGCCGTTCAAAACGGCCGCCGTGATCCTGCCCACATCATTACTGTCCGTATTATGGCCGTGATAGTGGATGATCAATTCAGGATATTTCTCCTTTATGGCTGCGACCAGGTCGCCGATCCGTTTGGGGGTTCCCAGACCTCCGTGATTTTTGATGCACAGGATTATTTCATCCCCTGTCACATCCAAAATCTCGCCGACCTTTTTCACATAATACTCATCAGTATGTTCAGGCCCTGTGGAAAAACAGATGGAGGGTTCCAGTATCCTGCCCGCATTCTGAACCTCTTCAAACACGGCCTGCATATTGGGTATGTAATTCATGAAATCAAACACACGCCAAACATCCACATATTTTGCAAACTCACGCACGGTCATCCGGATAACATTCTGCGGATAGGGCCGATAACCGAACAAATTCACACCCCTGCACAAAGTCTGAAACAATGTGTTAGGCATCTTTTCCCGCAACAATTCAAGTTTCAGAAAAGGGTCAACCTGTTTTCTGAGTATATCCACGTGGACTGAAGCGCCGCCGGTGATCTCAAGCGAAAAATATCCTGCCTTTTCTCTAGATTCGGCTGCCAGCAAATCCGTATGAAGCAGAATTCTGTTCTTAAAATCAGACTGAGACAGATCACGGGCCGTATTGGTAATGAAATAACCGTCTGCGCCCCGAAGGGTCTTCAGTACTTCGGCTACACTCATGGCTTGATGAATTATGTTCATATCACACCTGCAAAAAATGAATGATGAATGATGAATTGTGAATTGTGAATAGCCGACAATGATGACTTTGAAATGGAAAAGAATTCCCGCTTTGTTCGAAATGACAACTAATTGATTTTTCTACGAAATCATCACGAGTAATTCATCATTCAAACAGCATAGGGGTTCATCTGCCTGTAATGGATTTCAGCGATCAGGTTAGCCATTTTACTGACCTCGGTCGCATCTTCAGTGTATTCCAGAAGGTTAGAATGTGTCTCCATAAATGAGGTGTCAAAATCGCCATTCTGGAAATCCGGCTCATCGATCAACTTAAGATAAAACGGAATAGTGGTCTTGGGGCCTGCAATGACAAAATTCTTGAGGCATCTTCTAAGCCTGTCCACTGTCTCGTTCCATGAATAACCATGAACCGTAAGCTTAACAAGCAGGGAATCATATACCTTAGGTATCGTATATCCCTGATAAACAAAACCGTCCAGCCTCACTCCATATCCGCCTGGCGAACGATACAGTGAGACTGTCTTGCCTCCCTCAGGCATGAAATTATTTTGAGGATCTTCAGCATTTATCCTCATCTCGATTGCGTGGCCCCTTAGCTGTACGTCTTCCTGAGTAAAGGAGAGATTTTTTCCCAAAGCAAGCTTTATCTGGGTACGCACAATATCAATGCCCGTAATCATCTCAGTAACCGTGTGTTCTACCTGTACCCTGGTGTTGACCTCCATGAAATAGAAGTTAAATTCCTTATCAACAAGGAACTCCACAGTGCCGGCATTTCTGTATCCGGATGCCTTGGCTGCTGTTACCGCAGTCTCACAGATCTTGTTTACCAACCCCTGATCCGGGAGCATTGAGGGTGCGATTTCAACCAATTTCTGTTTTCGCCGTTGAATTGAGCAGTCCCGTGTGCCAAGATGAACAACATTGCCTTCTTTGTCCGCAATGATCTGCACTTCGACGTGCTTTGCATTGATTACGACCTTTTCGAGATAAATCTTGTCATCGTTAAACGCGGCCTGGGCTTCGGCCCGTGCCATTGGGATCTCTTCTTTCAACTGTTCCTCGTTTTCAACCTCGCGGATCCCGCGGCCGCCGCCGCCGCTGGTGGCTTTGAGCATGACCGGGTAACCATATTCAGCGCCAAATGCAATTGCCTGAGCCTCGCCTTCATCTCCTGGTGACAGGTTTGGAGTACCTGGAATCATAGGGATGCCGGCGTCGCCCATGATCTTCCTGGCAACAACCTTATCTCCAAGTCTCCTGATCACATCCGAAGAAGGACCGATAAATATAATTCCCGCTTCCTCACACGCGAGTGCAAAATGATAATTTTCCGCGAGAAATCCATATCCCGGATGGATGGCTGTAGCCCCGGAGTTTTTGGCGGCATTGATCACCTTGTCAATGTCCAGGTAATCGGACCTGGGACCGTCACCAAGCCAGATGGCCTCGTCGGCAACCCGGACATGCCGTGCATTGTTGTCCGGTGTCTCGAAAATCGCCACGGCCGAATGACCGAGTTCCTGAATAGCCCGCATAACTCGGAGGGCAATTTCACCGCGGTTTGCGACCAATATTTTCGTTTTCAAAACACACCTCACATATTCATGATATCAATTTGTAAATTGAACAACATTCACCAGCAAAAAAGTTGAAAATACTCTGCCGACCATATCCCCCGGTTAATAAAAAACACTACCGTAAGCGATCACAGGCGCCGCATCCAAAGTCTCGCAGGCTCGCTTACCTGCACGCTATCAGGGCAAGGGGAGCTGATCCGGCAGGGCTTTTGCTACCCCGTAATCGGTTACACACGGCCTGCAGAAAAAACGAAAAAAAGTAGCCTAGCACAAAACCCCCGGGTAGGCAAGAATATTGTAATCAGAGTCTGTCCGGGGTGTGACCGGGCGTAGTACAGTTCGAAAAATTTCAACGAACCCGCCGTTGCGCCTTGGCCCGCCTTGATGTTCCAGATGTGAAAATCCTGAGGAATCTGTTTGAAACTCTTGAACTCAGAATAGTAAAAAAGGTAAAAATCCTACGAAAACGACCGAATTTCATCAACTCATAATCAGTGCATCCGCACGCATCGCACCTTAATCCTCTGTCACGGTCAGTTATAATCCACTTGGCTTCAAGCATCAGGATCACTCCGGCGTGACTCCGTGAACATTCGTCACAAAACTGAATGGTCTTATTACCTGTTTGCCATTTTTGCATGTAACTTACCTGCCTGATTCAATTTTCTTGTTTCATACGAAACATCGGCAATAGAAATAAGATACATAAATTTTTGTTGTAAACAAAATAGGTTTCCCGATCTTACGCTCTGGTATATAATGGCGCTCTTTTCAACGCCTAAGTAGTAATTTTCGGGGTTGGTTTTAACTTCGGCCATTATAACGGTGGGCATAGCCCACCCTACAAGAGAACTAAGAATAACATGGTGGAAATATGTATTTTTTGTAGGGTGGGCTGTGCCCACCTTTGCCCAATGAAAGACTTGTGGCCGAAATTAAAACCAACCCCTAATTTTCTTGCTTTTACGGCAAAAAACTCCTGACTTTAAATCGTAAGCATTCACCAGCATGAAAAACATACGCAACTTCTGCATTATCGCCCATATCGACCACGGTAAATCCACGCTTGCCGATCGCTTTATTCAGCATTGCAACTTGGTGACTGACCGTGATTTCAAAGACCAGATCCTTGATACCATGGATATTGAACGGGAGCGCGGAATCACCATCAAGAGCCAGACTATCTGCCTGCCGTACAGAGCAAAGGACGGCAAGAAATACATCCTGAACATGGTGGATACACCGGGACATGTTGATTTCAGTTACGAGGTCTCACGCGCTCTTGCATCCTGCGAAGGCGCCCTTCTCCTGATTGACGCCACCCAGGGGGTTGAGGCACAAACCCTTGCCAACCTCTATCTTGCAATGGAGCATGACCTTGAAGTCATCCCGGTAATCAATAAAATCGACCTGCCGTCGGCAGACCCGGATACAATAGCGCTCCAGATAGAAGATGACTTAGGCCTGGACAGCGAACACATACAGTTCTGTTCCGCTAAAAAAGGCACAAATATAGACATTGTACTGGAATCGGTTGTCAATCTCCTGCCAGCTCCAAAGGGTGATCCTGATCTCCCCCTTGAGGCCCTGATCTTTGATGCCGGTTATGATCCATTCCGGGGCACGATCATTTCCTGCAGAATCTTTCAGGGGAGAATTAAACAGGGAGACATCATTCAATTCATGTCAAACGGCTCCACGCACAAGGTCGAGGAAATAGGCCTGTTCCAAATCACACGTAACCCGCAGAAGGAACTATCCGCGGGCCAGGTAGGCTACATAATTGCCGGGGTAAAGACTGTAAGCGATACCAGGACCGGTGACACAATCACCTTAAAGGACCGCCCATGTGCGAAACCCCTGCCCGGTTTCCGAGAGGCTCAACCCGTTGTCTTTTCATCCCTCTACCCCATCTCAACGGATGATTACGAGGCGCTTACATCTGCAATGGAAAAACTCAAACTAAATGATGCCGCCTTAACCTTTCAGAAGGATTCGTCTACAGCCTTAGGGTTTGGTTTCCGGTGCGGTTTCTTAGGACTCCTTCATTTAGAAGTGGTGCAGGAGCGGCTGGAAAGGGAATTTGACATCTCACTGATCCTGACCGTTCCGTCGGTAAACTACCATTTCTATCTACAGGACAAAACCATGGTGGAGGTGGATAATCCAGCCTACTACCCTGATCCATCCAAGATTGAACGAACGGAAGAGCCATTCATCAAGGCGACCATCCTAATGCCGGAACAGTACATGGGCGTCGTAATGACGCTTTGCATGGAAAGAAGGGGTGAGAACACAAGATACCACTACCCTATGCCGGGCCGGATTGAATTCACTTGCGAACTACCGCTTGCAGAGGTTATTTACGATTTCTATGACAGGCTGAAATCAATCACGCAAGGTTATGGTTCCTTTGATTACGAACTGCTTGACTACCGCCCCAGCGATCTTGCCAAACTGGACATCCTTGTAAACCATGAGAAAGTGGATGCCCTATCCCAGCTTGTACACAGTTCAAAAGCACGGGAAAGGGGGCTGAGTGCATGCGAACGGCTGAAAGATGAAATCCCGCGCCAGATGTTTAAAATCGCGATCCAGGCAGCGATCGGAAGCACGATCATCGCCAGGACGAACATCTCGGCGCTCCGAAAAGACGTTACAGCCAAATGTTACGGCGGGGATATCTCAAGAAAACGGAAACTCCTTGAAAAGCAGAAGGCGGGCAAGAAACGAATGAAGACCGTGGGTAACGTTGACATACCACAGAGCGCCTTTCTGGCAGTACTCAAGTCAGATACGTCCTAAGGGTCCACTAAAAAATAACTTAACATTTTAGAGGGGCAACTGTAACTCATCTTACAACGATTATCAGCCGTTGAAATCCTCAAAAGAGCGATGCTATTCCTCCGGTTTCACCGACTGATAATCGTTGTAATCTAAATCACATTTGCCTCCTCAAAATGTCAATTTATTTTTTAGTGGACCCTAAGCCGGGATGATTATCAAGCACTTTACGAATCATACTTGAAAGATCATCCAGCACTACAGGCTTCATCAGAAACCCCTTTATCCCTAGAGACTCCGCCTTTTCCCCGGTCATCCCTTCGTTGAATCCTGTACAAAGAATAACCGGAATATCAGACCGAATTTTCAGCAGTTCACCAGCCAGTTTATCCCCGGTCATATCAGGCATGGTCAAGTCTGTAATGACAAAATCAAAATTATGCGGATTTGCACGAAATGTCTCCAAGGCCTCAATGCTGCTGGTCCGTGGAGTCACATGGTAGCCAAGTTTACCCAACATCTTCATTATCAAAGAAACGATCTCTTCCCTGTCGTCAACAAGAAGAACGTTTTTATTGCCTTTCTCAACGGGCAAAGAAGTTTTCATTGCATTATTTCTTGCCTGGGTTTGAATTACAGGCAGGTAGACATGAAATTCGGTTCCCTGGCCGGGTTCGCTGCAGACGTTAATATATCCGCCGTGACTTTTAACAATACCATGAACAACAGCAAGTCCCAACCCTGTGCCTTTACCCTCTTTTTTGGTTGTAAAATAGGGATCGAATATGCGATCTATTACGCTCTGATCCATACCAATGCCTGTATCGGCAACGGTCAGGCAAACATATAAACCCGAATTCATAGTCCGGTCTCCTAGGTCACCGGCCTCTAATTCAACCTCCTTAAGGGTTACATCCAGATTGCCGCCTGTCTCCTGCATGGCGTGATGGGCATTTGTAATTAGATTCATAACGATCTGATGAATTTGTGTGGAGTCTGCCAAGACTAATCCACAGTCTTTATTAACATCCCGCCCGATCTTAATGGTAGCCGGCAGTGAAGATTGGACTAATTTTAAAGCTTCTCCGACAACAAGCTGCACCTTCAGTGGTTTTAGCTCATGTTTCTTTTGACGACTGAAAGTGAGTATCTGTTTGACCAGGTCCCTGGCGCGTTTTGCCCCGATTAAAATCTCGTCCAGACCCTGCCGGAGATGCTTGTCATTAGAAACATCCTCCAGCAACATCTCGGTGTATCCCATAATAGGAAAGAGGATATTATTAAAATCATGGGCAATGCCTCCTGCCAATGTGCCGAGGGATTCCATTTTTTGGGCCTGTCGTAGCTGAGCTTCTATTTGCTTTTGCTCGGTTACGTCTCGCAAAGTCATAATACTCCCTGCCGGATTACCATCACGATCATGATAAACGGCGCCGCTCATGTTGATTTCAAGAATATCCCCGGTCTTTGTGGATATGAGGCATTCAACACCGGAAAAACTTTGTTCGGATAATGCCTTATCAATCATCTTTTGAGTCTCAAACCCGTTCCCTTTGGAACCAAAATCTATTTTATTCTCAAAAATTTCTTCTTTAGCCCACCCGAAAACTTGGGTAAAGGCCGGATTTGAAAATATTACTCTCCCAAACATATCGCAGACAACAATAGGATCCGGAGATACCTCCAAGACTGTTCGATACCTCTCTTCGCTTTCCTTGATTTTCTGAAACATTAAATTGAAATTTTCCGCCAATCGGCCGATTTCGTCTTTAGTGCCTTAGTGGTAATTTTCTTGTTTTTTGTGGCAGAAAAACTCCGAAGTTATATGTGACGCCTGTGGTGCCACATGTTTTAAGGCACTTATCCAGGACCTTTAAAAATTTCCAGTTTATCTGGGTTAGTTTTAATAGA
>JAYEJK010000323.1:0-2523 GCA_034660535.1 Thermodesulfobacteriota bacterium
TAATCACTTGGAGTTTGTTTCCGTTGCAGCTCATCTTCAACCTGTTCCAGGCTAATGGTTTGCGTTACCAGATCATTCACGTCAATAGCGCCGGAAGCCATGAAATCAAGGGCCTGACGCATATCAGCCGGACAGCAGCCATAAGCGCCGGCAAGACGCTGCTCCCTGCGATGCAGCAGATTATGATCAAAAAAGACTTCCCGCTCTTTCTTTGGAAACCCGGAAAAAAGGATCATCAAGCCACCCGGCTCAAGATGGCGCAAACCTGTGTAGAAAGCATCACGGGACGAGGCGGCCAGGAAAACAAAATCCGCTCTTCGAGGTCTATCTGTTCCTCCCTCGGCCCGGCAGTTTGCAAGCCGCCTTTCATCCGGATCATACAGATGTACTTCACTCTCGGGCCAGAGTACCCGAGCCGCCCGTCCGGCTAGTCTTCCCATCAGTCCCGCGCCGAGAATCAGCAGGGAGCGGTGACGAACACCGGCCATGCCAAACCCATGAAGAACACAGCCAAGCGGCTCGGCCAGGGAAGCCTGAATGAAATCGAGAGTTTCCGGGATCGGACAGAAAACAGGTTGAATCTGCAGATGAGAGGGCAGCCCGATTTTATCGGCAAAGCCGCCATCCAGGTGACAACCGAAAAGAGTGATTTCCGAACAGAGATTCTCCCGGCCGGAGAGACAAAAACGGCAGCGGCCACAGCAAAGAGCGGGCCAGAGGACAACCCGGTCGCCCTGACTGAGATTCAGCTCTGGAAAATCCCGGCAAAGAATGCCGCTGACCTCATGGCCCGGAATGCGGGGCAGTTCCATGGAAGACGGCGGAGTACAAAATCCCTTGCGGTCTGTCTGACAGATTCCGCAGGCCTGAACCTTTAAAACAGGGGCACAGGAAGGCGCATCCCGCCTGATGACAATTTTTCCCGGGCCAACAAGGAAAGCTTTTTTGTAACTATTCAGCAACACAACCGGGGACCGGCCTCTAATTAATATACAAGTAACAAAAATTTTTTCGTCAGGGGAAAATGGTAAGTCTTCGATAAACCCATCCCAATTGTCAACTGAGCAGGGAACCACTCTGAACGGTTCAAATTCTACAGTTCAAGAAGCCATCTTATTAAATTCTTTTTAAATATCTTTGTGTTTTTGTAGTCGATTTCTTCTTCACTTTCATCAAGTGTCAAAAATATATTCTTTCCATACTTAAGATGGGTGTTTTGTAATTGAAAAGAGGACAGCTCCCGATCATAATTATCTTTGTGGAGAGTTTGCGTAACCTGGTATTTTTCGAATTTTCCATCCACAGTTTGCGTGATAAAATCTATTTCCTTTCCTGATGAGAGCGCCCCAAAATACGTATGCCTTCGATCCTTTTTAAGTTTGAGAAATACGATGTTTTCAAGCCGGCTTGAATAATTACTTGTGGTTCCAGGACATAAATTGACCAGGCCTGTATCCACGGCATAATACTTTCGTGTGGTCCCAAATAACTTTCCAAGCTTCCAATCGAATTTATTTGTTTCATAAATGGCAAAAGTAGTAAGCATATATTGCACATATTTTATTAGCGTTTCTTTCTTTATATTGATGCCAAGCTGTTTCAGATAGTTTGATATTCTACTGAACGAAATAATATTTCCTATTGCGGAAAAAAGATAAAAAAGCGTTTTTTCCACTGCGGCTGTATGTTTTATACTAAACCGTTTAATTATATCGTCCAGTATGACCTTGCTGATAACCCCTTCGATATAAGAAAAACAGGCGGTTTCACTGTTGATGGACAGAACTTCAGGGAGACCGCCGAATTTCACGTATTGGCTGAAGTGATTATAAATTGTTTCCTGATTTCTGAAAAAATCCGTGATGTTGGCTACTTCAATACCTCTGTATCTCAAGTATTCTTTAAAATCAAATGGAAAAATGGAAAGCTCTATGAATCGTCCTGCAAGATTGCTCCCGATCTCTGCTGAAAGAAGGCGGGAATTGGAGCCGGTCAGAATAATTTCAACATCACGATCTGTTTCATATATCGTCCGTATAAAACGATCCCAATTATTGACATTTTGAATTTCGTCAAATATCAATAATTTTTTCTTTTCATCCGCTATTTCAGTTCGAAATGTCCTGTAAAAAACATCAAGCCTCTCAGGCGTATTAATCCCGGCAAGACGAAAATCCTCAAAATTGAGATAAAGAATATTCGAAACGGAAAACGTGTTGTTTTCTATTAACCTCCGGGCAGCGAGCTGGGCAAGAAAGGATTTCCCCGACCTCCTGAAACCGGTAATTATTTTTATGGGCTTTGAACCGATAGTCTCCTGCAAGGCATGAAGATACTCTCTGTCAATTCCCTGTATTCTCAATATGTGGTTCTGTGATTCAGCTATAAACCTGACAATTTTATCTTTTTCCATATTTCTCCTTCCACAGGTACAATCTCAAGCCAATTATACCGGTAAAAAGGAACAAATCAAGGATTATTGTGCGGAAAAGGAAACTGATGTTTTTTGAGCCTGGATTGTCC
>JAYEJK010000324.1:0-2520 GCA_034660535.1 Thermodesulfobacteriota bacterium
CATCAAACTGTTTTGACCAGTAGTCAATAAAGGCCGCCGGAAGTTGCGCCAATGTCAGGCCATCACCGGCAGTTAATATGACTTTCTGCAATGCGGTCCTGAAGTTGAACCGAAAGGTCCGGCCATTGAAAAAACCGGCCCGGTGAGCGGCATCCTGAACATTGTCTGAAAATGTAAGCAGTTTCTTGTCGTCGTTATAGGTAGAAGAATAGAGCTGGACGATCATGACGCTTGTCAAACTTGCCGCACGGGACCCGAGAAGGGTGAGGCTATTCCGGGTGCCGCAATAAGGACAATCATTAACGCTTACCTGACGGTTGCCACTCTTCCTTCTGCTGTCCGGCATATAGACCAAAATTAACTCAGGATGGCCGCATGAAGGGCATCGGTCGGGATTCGCCTTGGTGGTTACATGCAGACAATTAGTGCATAAATAGTTCATCCCAACATTCTGCGACTGATCACGTACCTCTTCCTCCGGAAACAAATACACCACCTTGGGGTCATGATTGAAAAAACCACAATAAAAATTCTTCAAATCACCCATGATGGCAGAACTGTTTTTACGCTTTAAACCGGACCACCCCATACTGCCGCACTCCCGGCAGTGCACAATAGGCAGATGAGTATCTAACTGGTCCTGATTAAGGTCGTCGGAAAAATGTAGTCGAGGTTCCTTTGCTACTTCGGCCACCATACGGCGCAACTCACGCAACCAGACCTGCAACCTTACATTTAAAAAAGGGCGTATATTTTCCTCTTCACTGCCGTTATCATTTTTACTGATAACCTTAATGCGGGCTTCAGATACCAGGGCCAGGAGGCTATTCAGCATGTTTACTTTATAATCAGTATCATCGCTTTTCAGTCCTCTGGTGATGTTTTCCAGTTTGAGAAATATGTTATCAAAACTGTAAATTTTCCCGCCCAAAACCTTCAGCAGATTCTGGAAAAAGAGATGCTCCTTAAGTCTAATCCCGAGTTCAATCCGCCAATCCGGATCATCAAATCCGCCTTGAATATCTTCATCAAACCAAAGCCTGTGCTGGGCCTGGATATATTCCTCGTATCTGTTGAAATTAGCCGGATCAAGTTCTGTTGATTTCTCTTGAGAAACAATGTCCACATGGGATATCAGGCTGTCTCCCAGAAATTCCCCGGCGCTCAGACGTGACTCGGAAATAATCGAATCATCTGTAAATGTTTCGCCAAACACCGCTGAAGCATACTCAAGGAGTTCTGTCTGTTTCTCATCGCTCCCCAATGTTGCAGACGTTCCAATACAGCAGAGATAATCATGTTCTATGCCGAGCCTTGCTTTCAGACGGCGGATCAGGCAACCCAGGTCTGAGCCCTGAGCTCCGTCAAAGTTATGCAATTCATCAACAACAAGAAAACGCAGAGACTCAGGATTGTTATGGACCCAGAGTGGACGATCATCGGGCCGGATCAGCAGGTAGTCGAGCATCTTATAGTTGGTAAGCAGGATGTCCGGAGGAGAGAACCGCAAGGTGTCCTTGTCTGAGATCAACTTGTCTGGTCTCATAAGCATAGACGGATCTTTTTCCCTCTGTCCGACGTAAATACCTGCTGAAACATGGCCTCTCATCTTGCTGTTATAGATGAGTTTTGCAAGCCTGCCTGCCTGGTCTGTAGCCAGGGCATTCATGGGGTAGATGAGAATAGCCTTAATTCCAGGTTCGCCTCTGTGCTGATAACAATATTCAAGGATGGGATAAAGAAAGCATTCCGTCTTTCCTGAACCGGTTCCTGTTGCGACAATGGTCGATTTCGGATTTGGTCCGGACAGCCGGTCAAAAGAATTTATCTGATGGAGATAGGGAGGATACTGCATCGGCAGGTTCGGGAAGTAATCTGATCCGCCTTTGCCCTGCTGGAACGGCAGTTGGATATCCAGGTATGGCCCTTTGAAGACATTGCCTGGTTTGTTCAGCAATCGTTCAAGCATATTGGAGAAAAACGGTGTGGAAACAGGAAAGGTTGTGCGTAAAAAATCTTTTATTCCCTGTTCAACATGCCGGGCCAGGACAGAAGGGATCATTTTATACCTCAAACCTCTAAACTGAACGATTAGCCATTAGCGATATGATAACTGTCAAGGATTTGAAATTATTTCCCAGTAGCCGCCCTTATGCGGACCGATTCTTTTGATCAATTTCATTTCCTTCAGCATTTTAATATGAACTCTTATTGTTTCTCTGGTTTTACCCGTAATATCCGCAAGTTCGTTATAAGTAACCTTGGGGTTCATTAACATATTTTCGATTATCTGCTTATGTGTTGCAGGCAGATTTTCGGGCAGATCCGCTTTTGCTTTTATGGGGGATTTTGTCGGGGTATGACGCATCTCAACCTTGAAGAAATCTCCTGGCTCACTGATGCTGTAAGAGACGCCCGGATAATCTGTCAGCATTTTTCGAATTCGTATAAAACCTGTCCCGTATTTTTCAATGTCCCCCATCAAATAGAACGACTCTGCAAGCAGCTTGTTGCGAATGG
>JAYEJK010000325.1:0-2520 GCA_034660535.1 Thermodesulfobacteriota bacterium
GCAGACTCCTTAAGACTGTAATCGTTCTCAGGCGCTCCATATGGGCGTTAGCAGTGCGGCTCACTATATAAGTAATATGTGAGCCGGACTGATCACGTTCAGATGGAGGGCCTGTGAACGATTACCAAATTTATGGGATGGAAAAGGAGATGGTCAGGTTATCCAGGTGCGGCGCTTGCTTGCACTACAAGTTGAGATAAAGGTAAAATCGAATTTTTACCTGAGAGTCGATATTGCGCGCGTTGGCTTCAGCGGATGCAGACCTGTATTACCAGTCATGCGCTGGAATGATGACCGGAATCGTGTCTTGGTTCTGTAAAAGGAAGGGGAAAAAATTTGTTTTTCGTATTGCTCATGACACGGACTGCATACAGGGAAAGCAGCTTATCCGCTTTCTGCGCGACAGAAAACTATATGAGTACGGCTTGCGAAATGCAGACCTTGTGGCAACCCAGAATGATACTCAGGTCAACCTGCTGATGCGGAGTCACAGTATAAAGGGTGTCCGGGTTAACATTGCACATGCCTGAACGAAAATTTAGAAAGAAGAGTGCATCAAAGTCCGGTTTTTCATCTGTGCGAAAAAGTACTGAACCAGGGACTGACAATGAAGAGGAACCTGATAATCAGCCTAAAACAGGGGGAGGGGGTATCAGAATTGTCGCCCCGCCGGTAAGGTTAGGCGGCGGGGCCTGTCAACCCGATGTCCCTATCCCGGGCGCCATATGGCTGTTCGGCAGCGTCATTCCATTTATCATAGTGCTGAAGCGCAAGTTTAGAGGCTCCAAGTCATGAGTTTCGTATGTAATCGTTTACAAACTGATGTTTCCCGGTTATGTTTTAGTGGCAATATTGCTCATGTGTTGTATCGTATTGGAATGACGTACTTTTTCTTATCCGTCAAATTCTTGCGTCAAGGGGTAATAAAATGAGGTTTTGTTATTTGCATGGCAAACACCACAAAAAATATATTAATCCTCACTACAACTGCACACCTTGGCAATCTAAATTTTCATGAGAAGCGGGAAACTTCAGTTTACAAATAAATTAACCTGATTGGTATGGGAGAAAGAGACGTGCAACTTTTGCAGAACAATAAACTTCTTGAACTTGAAGACCTGCCCCTGGATGAAGAGATAAGCAAAGAGGACAGCGACCGTTTTTTTTCTGTTGTTTCCTCCGATCTAACCAAAGAACAGGAAAAACAGATCACGGATGTGGAAACCGTCTACCCGCGGCAACGCTCCGTTCTGGCGGTACACTGGCATCCCGAATTTGTCCCCATGGGTCTCATCCGAAAGCGCATTGAAACCACTTTCCCCAAAAGAACAAGCGATCTTATCATCCCCACCCAGCATAACATGCTCACCGAATATGGTGACTATGTCGGCGTGGAGGTGGACTGCTATTCCCAGGGGTTTCAGCGCAAGGTTCAGCTTCTGCTTCATTTTGAAAAGGAACGGGTGGCCGATGCCCAGGTGTTAAAAGATATTCTGGCCCACACTTTCAAGTATCGCTCTTCGCAACTTTTCAAATTTATCCATGCCATTGTCAAACCAAACGAAAAAATCGTAAACACAGCGGCCGGAGAAACCGGCGCAACTGTCGGCATAGTGCGCTTTGTCACCCACCATGTGGTGAAAATCGAAAATCTCATTAACCGTCACTATGATGAAATTTTGCCGATGAGCATTAAGAACAAGCTGCTACGCAACTACTTTAACGCCCTACGTTCCGAGGTTGACGAAACCGTAATCAACCGGGCGCAAACCTTTCTTCAGGCTGTCAAGAATCTGGTGAAAAGGGAATTCCCACTCAGATTTTTCTATCGCACATCGGAAATTATTGAAGAGGCCCGTTCATTGGGGGGGGGCATTGTCATCCCGCATCCTGAACAATTCTGGCCCGTTCTCTTGGCAGATTATGACGTGGACGGTTATGAAGTATGGAACCCTCAGTCCCTGGAATACACCAGGTTCCTCATTAAAACCATGGTGAGGCAAAACAACAGGCAGCAGCATTCTTCACGCCCCCTCATAGTTTTCATGGGCGACGACACGCACATGGGGGAAAAAACCAGGCCCATCGCCGAGCAGGATGAAAAAAAAGCGGCCCGGGAAATCGGTGTTCAGCCGCCCTGGGATGACATGGATATCCGTAAATTACTCATCAAGGCTGGCATGGACCGTAACCAGGTGATCAGCGAATATAAGGCCCGCCTGGCGGGATAACACTTATTTTGCAGAATCTTTAAGAATGTAATCGTTCTCAGGCGCTCCATATGGGCGCCGGCAGTTCGGCTCACTATATAAGTAATATGTGAGCCGGGCTGATCGCACCCCAAGGGCACTTCCGTTGGGCGCGTTCAGATGGAGGGCCTGTGAACGATTACCTTAGGGCTCAAGTAAAAATAACTTGTACATCTTCCATCTCATCTTCAGGCCGTTTTGGGCCGATTGTGAGGTTACAAAATCCTCAAATCAGCGTTGCTAGTCCTGCGGTTTTGTAACCTCACAATCG
>JAYEJK010000326.1:0-10239 GCA_034660535.1 Thermodesulfobacteriota bacterium
AAGAAATTAGAAATGAGTACAGCAGGCATCGGATTTTCAGTAGAGAGGGGAGAATCAATAGCAAAAAATGGCAACCATTTGCTTACCGATTAAGTTGTTGAATTTTAAAAGAGCGTCCCTCTCCCCTACTCTCCCCATATTTATGGTCACCCATGATGTAGATGAAGCCATTTTCCTGTCTGACCGAATGATGCTGATGAGTCCCGGACCGGAAGCAAAAATCATGGACGAATTAATTATTGATATCCCCAGGCCAAGGACCAAGGAAACAATTATCGAGCACCCGGCCTATTATGACATCCGGAATAGAATTATAAAATTTTTGTCACAAAAAAAGGATATAAGCCCAAAAGTCAAATTGGCTGCGTAATTGTTGATTTCCTGTAAAACTGAACGGATAAACTGCTATGGGATACTGGTAATGGAGGCACCTAAGGGCTATAAGGGTCTGGAAAGAAATAACTTGGATTTTCCGTTTCCGAACTGTATCACACCTTTAGCCGGTTTGACATCCCCGAAATCCTCACCGTAGCCCTGCTACGCTTGCGGTTTCGTGAATATCAAACCGACTAAATCTGCAACACATTTCGGATCGGAATTACCCAAGTTATTTCTTTCCAGACCCTAAGTATGATATGATAAAAGAAGGACGCTGCTTGAAAAGCGGCAAGGGGTTCGGCAAAAACCCCGATCCCTTGAAATTATGGTCGGGATGAGATGATTTGAACCACTCCCCCTGAACTCTACATTGAGCCCGGCAACAGCATGATATCCATAGCCGAACAATTCACCCCGCCGGGATGCAGGATCGTAAGCGTTTTGGAATACGGTTCCGGAAACGTGAACGACACCTTTCTTGTTACCGTTAATTCAGGCGGAACAGACAACTTTATCCTGCAGCGAATCAACAGGCGTGTATTCAAAAAGCCGGAACTGATAATGGAGAACATGCGCATTATCACGGATCATGTTTGCAAGCGTCAAAATAAATGGACGGCCGGCCCGGTCCAATCCCTTCAAATCCCCAGCGTAATCCGGACAAGGGATAAAAAAGAGTATATTGTAAATTCCAGCGGAGACTTCTGGCGTGCTATCAGCTTTATAAACGGCAAATCTTACAAAAGGATTACAGACACAGCACACGCAACCGAAATCGGCCGCGCCCTCGGTCAATTCCACGCCCTTTTAAGCGATCTGGACACAAAAAAACTTCACGACACACTGCCGGGCTTTCACATAACTCCGCAATATTTAGACCGGTTTGATAAAGTCATTTCAGAAACCGGACCTGACACATCAATCCGGGAAATAAAAAAGTGTCTTGCCTTTATTGCCGAACGAAGAGAATTCGCTTCTATCCTTGAAGATGCGAAAAACCAGGGTAAATTAATCATCCGCCCCATTCACGGAGACCCCAAGGCATCAAATATCCTGTTTAACAGCCGCACCGGCCGGGCCGCGGCCATAATCGATCTCGACACCGTGGGTCCGGGCCTTATACATTACGACATAGGCGACTGCTTAAGATCCTGCTGCAACCCGGTTGGCGAAGAGAAAGACCCAAATGCCGAAATTCATTTTGACACAGACCTCTGCCGCGCGATCCTGACAGGATATTTCTCATCAGCCGACAGTTTCTTGAACAGCACGGACCGATCATTTATTTATGATTCAGTCCGGCTCATAACCTTCGAACTGGGCTTGAGATTCCTGACCGACCACCTGGAAGGAAACATCTACTTTAAAACAGAGCGCAAAAACCATAACCTGACCCGAGCCGCAAGCCAATTCAAACTAATGGAAAGCATAGAATCGAAAAAAAAAGAAATCCAAACAATCACTTCCTCCTTCACCCTTCATTCTTAGACTTCCTTTTTCCTTGACACATTCCCGCCTGCCATTGTATTAACATCGGGTGACCTGTTGCCTTTCACCCAAAGAAGAGAGCATTTTGTATGAATAAAAACGATCTCATAGATATGAAGAAATGGTTTGCCGATTATGTGTCAGGCTTTTACACCGATAATCCGGATTACAACAGGGCAATAAGGCTGAAAGAAGAACATACAAAAGGGGTCTGCCGAGATATTATCATGCTTGGACAAGAGCTTGGTCTAACTGATCAGGACATGATATTGGCGGAAACCATGGCTCTGTTTCATGATATCGGAAGATTTAAGCAGTATGCCGTATATGGCACATTCAACGACATGGCTTCAGAAAACCATGCCAGGCTTGGATTACGGCAGATAGGTACACATAAAATTCTGTCTGCTTGCTCAAAGCAGGAAAAGCGATTAATCGCAAAAGCTATAGCATATCACAATGCTGCCGAACTCCCGGAAAACGAGGATGAAAAAACACTCTTTTTCATGCGGCTTCTCAGGGACGCCGACAAGCTTGATATATGGAAAGTAGTCATAGATCATTACCGGGATAGAAATAAACATCCAAATTCAACTATAGAACTCGGCCTCCCGGACAACCCTGACTGCTCGCAACAGATTCTAAAGGCTTTAAACGAACATAGGATTGCCATGTTGCAGCATCTAAAGACATTAAACGACTTTAAACTACTCCAGATAAGCTGGGTTTTTGATCTTAATTTTCCACCCTCTTTTCAAGCCGTTCAAAAACGAAGATATATAGAACAGATTGCGGCAACACTTCCCCAATCAAAGGATATTAGAAAAGCAGTTGGTCAGGCGCATAATTATGTAGCGAATCAACGGATATTGTCTGACGATCAGACATCCACAAGCCCAATACCCCGGATCTCCCATCCCTAACCCGGATAAACTGGAAATTTTTAATTGATGAAAACTTTTATCAAAAAAAATCCAATCGATCACTTCACGCTTAACACTTCTTTTCCCTTGACACATTCCCGCCTGTCATTGTATTGACATCTGATGCTCATGTTACCGTAAGCGATCACAAATGCCGCACCTGCACGGTAAACGTTCACCATGTGTAAAAGAGGTTGAAAACACTCTAAAATTTTCATTTCTAAACAGGTACTGGATAACATCATGGAAAAAACTTCCGGCAAAAACACGGCCATTCTTACGATCGTGCGCCTTATATTCATCTCACTGATCATCCCTGCTTACTTTACCGGTGTCTGTCATAGTCAAGAAAAACAGGAAGATATAACAATCGGAGACTGGTTTATCGCACCAGGCAAAAAGATTCCGGTGCGGACCGGCATGGGCCAGCAATACCGGATCCTGGCAATGGCGTCTTCAGGAACCAGGGTCGAGGTGCTTCAAGAAGACGACACCTGGGTCAAGGTCAAACTCCAGAACAAGCAAACCGGTTGGATGCCCTTCAGATACCTGACAAGGAACCATCCCCTGGAGGATGCAGTTACTGTCCTTAAAACAAAAAATCAGGATCTTGTAACAAAGACTAAAAACCTGAGAGAGCAAGTCAAAACGCTCTCGCGAGATCTAAACCTGGAACAAAACGAGTTGAAAACCTGCGTATCCGAACGAAGCGCCATCAAAGCGGCCCAGGACAGGCTTAAAAAAGATGCCTCCAACGTGCTACGGATAAAAGAGACGTTTCAGATTACAACGGATAAACTAAAAGAGACAAACTGGAAACTTTCTGAAACAGAACAGAAAATAAAGCAACTCAGAAGAAATAGTATGATGAAATGGTTCCTAGCTGGAGCTGCGGTGATGTTTCTCGGCTGGCTTCTCGGAAGATACGCCCGCCTCAGCAAAAAACGCAGAAGCTCTCTCCTGTAAGGGTTCAGGGGTTGACCGGGAACCTTAAAATATAGGGACATATCGCCAGATGAAAACAACCAAAATCCACTTCCTTCTCACCTCAGAGAAAAGCCGGACGATATCTTTTGCCGTTTCAAAACGCACCATAAAGACGCTTTTATGCATTACAGGCGCCATGGTCCTGTTTCTCGCATCACTAGGCATGCATGGAATCCGTTCCGACAGAACGCTTTTGCTCAAGCAACAGGTTGCAAGCCTTGAAAAAGATCTTGATACAGCGAAATCCACCAACAAGGGCTACAATACGCAGATTACGAAACTTGAGACTGAGATGGAGGCGCTCCTTAGTAACGCAGTCAATGAACTGAACCAGAGAAGCCGAGTAATTGAGTCGATATTCCATGCTGTTGGAATAGACTTCAGTGTAAAGGACGCCGATACCGTAATTGACTCCGATGCCGGCATGGGAGGCTCATATATCCCCTTTGACGACAAACTCTACGAAAACTTACTTTTTACAACAGACAATTACCTGGACAAAATCCAGGCCATTCCATTAGGCGCCCCGGTCCCGGGTAGAATCACGTCTGGATACGGCAGGAGGATCGACCCCTTCACCCACAAACCCGCCATTCATTACGGCATCGATATCCAGAACAAACGCGGCACAAAAATCGTGGCCACCGCAGACGGCAAGGTAGTAAAAACCGGATATGACAAGGGGTACGGAAAATTCATTAAAATTGACCACGGAAATGAATTCCACACCTTATTCGGCCACGCGAAAAAAATCCTTGTAAAGAAAGGCCAGAGAATAAAACGAGGTCATACCATTGGGCTTGTCGGAAACACAGGAAGAAGCACCGGGCCGCATCTTCATTATGAAATTCACTTCAAGAAAAAAACGATCAATCCGTATAAATATATGAAAATCGCAAAACATATCCCGTCGGACTAGTAGTCTATGACATTTGATTTTATCAATGTCATAGGTTCCGGGTTCAAGGTTCAAAGGTTCAAAGGTTTATTTAAAGTGGTAAAAAAAGATTGAAAACACTCTGCCATAAGGACATGATATGCTGGACACGATAGCCAAAAAATTCAGACAAGATTCCCAGGAAGCCATTTCGAGCATCATCGGCGTGGGAATGACCGTTAACGGCGACATCACCTTTAAGGGAAAGATGAAGGTCGACGGCAAGATCATCGGAAATGTCAAGGGCGAACACCTGGTCTTGAGCAACACGGGTATGATCACCGGAGATGTGGACACTGACATATTAATCTGCCAGGGCAGAGTGGAAGGGAACGTCAAGGTAAAAAAACTGACCGTGATGAAAGAGGGCGGCATCAACGGAAAACTGGAAGCAGTTGAACTAGAGGTGGAATTCGGCGCATCATTAAACGGCGAAATCAAGGCCCGCACCCAGGACCTCCGCCTGATCCAGGGCCCTTCTCAACAGCATGACCAGGAATTAAAAAGCGCATCATCAGGCTAATTTTCCGGCTGCGCCTACTTCAGGTGACCGTTATAATTGAACGAACTGAGCCCCCTTGCCCGGCTTTTTCCTGTCAACTGCCCGGCAAGGGAGTCCAGATCTCTCCTTCCCAAATGCATTCGGCAAAGATCCACAACACAATACCCAAGCCCCATGCCTGCAAGCTCCGAAAGCCGCGAAAGCAATGAAAACGGCTTCCTCGGCAACGCCAAAGTAAGGTCCCTGCTTTTCTTAAGCACAAACTCCTCTTTCTTGGGACTCACAAAAATTCTGCCATACTGAAAATGGCCTCCAGCCAACCGCGCCGTAAAAAGGGGTATAGTCCCGTACACGGTAAGCCCTGCTCCTGCGCCTGCTCTGTGCATAAAAATATCCTTCAAATTCCCCTTATCCGTTTCAACCGCAACCTGACCCATGGACACGCCCATCTCATCCAGAACGCGCAACGCAGGAGAATTAAGCGCATTCAGGGAATAATCCCCGATTATAACGCATTTTTGAGCACCCCTTGATTTCCGTAAAGCACACCTCCCGGAAGCCCTGCCGCTTCTTACGTCCCCGTGCCCGAACCGGGCCTGTGGTTTGAAAAACTGCAACTGGCCGATATGGCCGATCTGCCATTTCTCAAAACCGCTGTTTAAAAGACGGTTGATTGCATTCCTGTAAAAGGACTCGTCATTATCAAAAATCACAGGCGGCAGGGCCCATATCATATTCCTCTCAAGATGCGCAACTTGTCGTCTCATCTTTAAAAACTGCGACCAGGTCCTTTCATCAAGCGTGACCACGACCCGATCAGGCAGCACATCCATATTCTGATATTTTTTAAGCGCAGCCAGATCATCAACCCTGAGCCACCACGAAAGAGGCAGCCTGCCTCGACCCGTGCGCGATTTCGGCTTTCCTCCCCGCGGCCGAACCGTGGACCGTTGTCGTGGTCCACGCTTTCCAACCACCACTTTGTCCTTAAACAGATTTTTTATAATCCGATCCACCCTTTCCCTGTTCGCAGGCCCTTTAACCGCTTTACGATATCGGCCCGATTTCACGGAAACCTTTCTACCGTTCCCAGCCCGCCGTTCCCGGGTGTCAACCAGATAAAGACTATCCCCGGAACCGGATGAAACCGGCAGTTCCATAGAAACAGACACTCCCTTCCCAGCCTCGTCCGCCTGTTTCCTGCCCAGGTTCAGTTTTTTCAGAGTAAACGGATGACGTTCGCCGGACCTTTCCTGATGCAGACGCAACCGATCCCCAATCCGCACCGGTTCTTTCAATACCAGGCTTGCCCGCTTCCCCCGGCATTTACTGATCTTTCCCAGAAAAAGGCCGGTATTCCCGGAATGATGCGGAGAAATCGCATCATCCGGCTGCGAATTCAAAAAATAGCCTGTTGTTGTCTTTCTACCCATTGCTTCGCGTAAAAGCTCACTGGCTGCTGCGAGAGCATCCTTATCATCCGGCCCGGCATCAAGGACCTGTCGGTATGCCTTAACCACTACGCCCACATAACGCGCACTCCGCATCCTGCCTTCGATCTTTAAGGAAACAACCCCTGCATCACTAAGCTTTGGAATAAGTTCAATCCCCTGCAAATCATTCATGGAAAAAAAATAGCCGGAAGAGCGCCCCTTTCCCCTGCCCTGCCAGGTATATCGTCTGCGGCACGGCTGAACGCAACGGCCACGCAATCCACTTTTCCCGCCCAGGTAACTGCTGAACAGACACAACCCGGAAAAACCGAAACACAAAGCCCCATGCACAAAAACCTCAATATCCACAGAACTCGTGCGCGCAATCCGCCCGATTTCATCCAGGGTCAATTCACGTGCAAGCACAACCCGGTCAAATCCCATCTGCCCGAACTGCCTGACCGCCATGGAATTATGGGCCCCAAACAAGGTGCTCGCATGCATCCTTAAGCCTGGGAAATACTTCCTGATCAGGTAATAAATCCCCAAGTCCTGGATGATAACAGCATCAACCCGCATATCTTCCAACATTGCCAGACTTTCCACAACCCGTGGGATATCATCCTCCCGAACCAGGCTGTTCATGGCAGGAAACACCTTGACCCCAGCCTTCCCGGCATGGGCGACCATCCCCGCAACCTCAGCCATGGAGAAATGTCCGGCCAAAGCCCGCGCATTCAGATGCGGCACCCCGAAATAGACCGCATCAGCCCCCTGCTCGATCGCAACCTCAAAGGCATCAAGGGTCCCGGCCGGGGCCAGGAGTTCCATTTTGTTTTTTTTGCAAACCTTCACTGTTTCTTAATTTTCCGGGCTGATATCAAATGAAATTCCCTGCCTCCTTTTCTGCCAGTCATCATCCATAAGCATCCAGAATCCAAAATTTTTATATTTATAGACTTCGGGGTCCACAGTGGGGTCATACTCTTTCATAATCTCGGTAGCATAAAGTAGTTGGCCCAGATAAAGGCCTTCTGCAATCTGAACTATTTCATCAATACAAAAGTTATCCGGCGGAAAAGTGTGCAGCGCGGGCCATCTATAATTAAATTGATAAACAGTTCGGCCTTTATTCTCGGGATTGACCGATTTTCCAGGTTTTCCAATAAAGAAAAAGCCTTTTACATTGTAATCATGGGATCGAATCTCCTCATCGGAAGCATCCGTTATTTCAATCCCCAGTGTTTTCATTACCTCCACTGATACCCGCTTTTTTATGGATCGTGTACTATATGTGTTAGACCCCCAGACAGCAGGGGTTTCGCCTTTTTCAAAATTGTCGGTAACAGTTTTTAATTTTGCTGGACTGATTTTTTCAAAGGTCTTCCCGGTCCACGGAGAGAATATCCTTGCCAAAGGCCACTTCAAATTAAGAGTGTTCACATCAAATGTCCTTAACATTGCTTCATTTCTAAAGGCAATCACCGCGCCATGACGATAGCTGCTCATGGTTTCGGGAGTAATGCCGCAATCAAAGATCTTTTGCAATTTTTCAAAATAAGGCGAATTGATATCAGGATCTTTGGTAAGTTCGTCAGAGTAAAACTTCATTAGATCCAATATGGTTGCTCTTCCTTCCATATCATTGTAAATCTCTTCAAGAGGGGCATACTCTTCACCGCACCCGTCTATCAAGGTGAACCTGGTAAATTTTTCCGGTATCTTACTTTCAACAGATGTTGGGGTTTGTTTCAGGATGGAACAATTACAAATGCACAAAGCCAAAAACAGAACGGACGAGATAATACACAATAAACGCTTCATGTCAGCCTCTTTCTTTTAATTTATCGGCAGCTAAAAAACACTCTTTCTCTTTCCTTACCCCACTCATCATCCATAAGCAAAAAATACCCAAAATTCTCATATCTATATTCAGTTGGACTTAGCTCCGGGTCATAGGCTTCCAGCAGATGTTGAGTAGCATAAAACAATTGGCCCAGGTAAAGACCATCCGCGATCAGGACAATTTCATCAATCAGGTATTTGTTAGGTGGCAGATTTTCCAATTTCCTCCACCGGTAATTTAGTTGAAAAACCTCTTTGCCGGGATTCCCCAGACCCACGGATTCAGCCTTCCCGGCAATAAACAATCCCCCCTTCTTATCATAGCCGTATTTCTGTTTTTCTTCCTCTGGTGCATCCTTCAAGTTCATCCAAAAGGTCAATGCCGAAATTCCGGCAACATTTAAAAAGGATTCCTTATACTCCTTAAAACAGTTTATCCCCAAAAAAGTGGGTACATTCCCCTTTTCAAACCCCTCTGTATAAAAACTGAGTTGCCCGGACTCTACTGAATCAAATATCTTTCCATCCCAGGGTGAAGCGCCCCCTACCGTGGCGGCCCAGAGTTGATTCAACAAGTCACCATGGGGATGTTTGCCTTTTTTAAGGACAAGGGTGATACCATAAAAATGTCCTTCAACCCGCGATTTTGTTTGACCGCAAGCAAAGAGTTTCTCCAATTTTTTTAAATAAGGGGAATCAGGGCTTGCATCAATTTCCAGTTCCTTGAGATAAAACTTCATTAGATCAAGGATGGACGTCTTGCCTTCCATATCCCTTTTAATGTCAGAGAGCACGGGGTCATCTTCACATCCGACCTCAAGTCTAAACTCACTAAACCTGCCGGGCAAAGTCAACTCATCTTTTGCATCTTCCAGCACAGGTTGAGTACATCCGAAAATGGACACCAAGCCTGCCAACACGATAAAAAAACAAAAATATCGAATCTTCATCACGCTAAACCTCCCTTCAATTTTCCTTTACCTTTCTTGTTTTCTTCATATTTGATTCTTCCGCTTCCGTTGTTACGCTCATTGTTTGTAACTGATCACGCTGTGAGCGCTTACCTTTTTGAGAACTCCCGCCCATTGCCGCAAGAGGCAGAAAAATGCTACCAGAACTTCTCCAAAGAACCAACCTTTTTCATCTTCTTCACCAAATTGATTTGGATAATCCACCCTCACCGGCCATGCCATGACCACATGACATCCTTTTAACCCCTCTTGCCAACCCTTAAATGGTTTATAAAGATCTTCCCCCACCACATGCCTTATTTTTTATTGTGATCCGTAAAAAAATTTTCGCGTATTTATCTATAAAAATGCTCAGTATAACCGGTTGATTTTGCGAAAATATTGGATTTCATGTAAGTACAAGTACTTACGGATTGGTAACTACTTGTACTTATTTTCATTATCGTTTTTTTGTGTTAAGGGTCTGGAAAGAAATAACTTGGGTAATTCCGATCCGAAATGTGTTGCAGATTTAGTCGGTTTGATATTCACGAAACCGCAAGCGTAGCAGGGCTACGGTGAGGATTTCGGGGATGTCAAACCGGCTAAAGGTGTGATACAGTTCGGAAACGGAAAATCCAAGTTATTTCTTTCCAGACCCTAAGAGAGCATGGCATTGTTAATTTAATATAGCTGACAGTCCATCGTTCCATTTGAGCATTAAGAGTATGACGGAACACAGAAGCATTTTTTTACTTTTACTGTAGCATTTCGTCTTCCTTCTGAGTCTTGCAAG
>JAYEJK010000327.1:0-2515 GCA_034660535.1 Thermodesulfobacteriota bacterium
CAATATTCAAAATGAAGGCACATTTACCATGACCGCTGACATGACCCTGGCCGCGGGTTCCAACTTGACTACAGCCACCACTCTGGGTGATGACACAACACTCTCCAATGCGTGGTATAATACAACGCAGATAGATGTTACCGGCGGCACCATGACCCTGGGCGCTGGTTCCTCTCTGGTCACGGCTTCTGTTTTGGCAGAAGGGTCATCCATCGGCGGTCTTGTAACCCTGGCCAATGACGAAATCGTGGACAGCACCACCGACATGCGGATGGGCGCTGGTTCAACGCTGGCAACCGGCAGCACAATCACTGCCGGCACCTTTTTAACCAATGATGTGGTCGCGACCGATGGTGTCACCTATAAGGCCGGCGAGGCCCTGGCTGCGGACATCACCACATCCGGGTCAACCGCCATCACCAACGACATGACTCTGAATGGCGGATCAACGCTGGCGGCCGGCAGTATCCTGGCAGTCAATACCAATGCTACGGACAGTTCGGCGGTTGGCAGCACATCCGAGGCAATGTCTTACCGCCTTTCCGATGTAAACGTAACCTCGCAAAGTGGTGCGCAGATCGCCATCTCGGTGGCTGACGCGGCCTTGAAATCGTTGGATAAGGTACGGTCCGACCTCGGTTCCGTCCAGAACCAGTTGACCTCGACCATTGCCAACATCACTACAACCAGGGTAAACATCTTTGCGGCGGAATCTTCCATCCGCGACGTTGACTTTGCCGAGGAGGCAGCCACCTTCTCCAAGATGCAGATCTTGACCCAGGCCAGTTCCTTTGCCATGGCCCAGGCCAATGCAAGCTCTCAGACGGTCCTGAGTCTGCTGCAGGGATAAGGTAACTGAAAAGTAAAGGGTGCGGGATAAAAGAATCCTGGATCTAAAACCGTAAGATTAACTTTTACAAGGGGCAACGGCCGTTGAGGCTGTTGTCCCCTTTTTTTTGTTTGTATACGGTTCTGTGGTCAGGTATAATTCAATCGTGTACGGAGTTTTGGTAACCGTTCAGAGGTGCCCCATATTTTGCAGACTCCTTAAGAATGTAATCGTTCTCAGGCGCTCCATATGGGCGCTAGCAGTTCGGCTCACTATATAAGTAATATGTGAGCCGGGCTGATCGCACCCCAAGGGCACTTCCGTTGGGCGCGTTCAGATGGAGGGCCTATGAACGATTACGAGTTTTGCGTATGAGAATGCAGATATTTTTGGTGAAAGAAGTTAGCCGGGAAACATGACATGAAAGGAATATTTCGGGCTTCTCCTGAAGAGAAGAAAAAAATAATTTCCGGGATAATTTCCGTGCTTGAGCGGGAAAACTGCATAGCCGCTATCCTGTTTGGTTCTTTTGTGAAAGATGAAGACTTTCATGATATTGACCTTTGTGTGGCGCAGAGCGGCGGTCAAGAGCCTCTCTGCCGGGAAGACCTGCTGGCTGAGATTCTTATGAGAGAGGTCGGGTTTTCATTTGATATCATTCCGATGACAATAAAAAATGTTCCATTATGCGCTGCTGTTATCCGTGAAGGTGTGCCGATACTTAACAACGCGCCTGAATTGCTGGATAATTTTTATTTTCACGCCTGGATGGACGAGCAGGATTTCAGGCCAAGACTGGAGAGATTTTATGAGGAACGTTTCGGGATTAAATCGTGATAAGGTCCTGCGGCTTCTGGGTATTCTTGATGAGGCTTTAGCTGAATTGGTAAATATAAGGCGGATTGAGAAGGCTGACGTGCTTTCTTCTCGGGACAGATTCGCATTGGAGGATTTGTTTTATCGTCTTGGCATGGCAGCAATTGATATATGTTTTCATGTGGCGGCAAAAAGCGGAGGCAAGGTGCCGGGAACATACAAGGATTGTTTCGCGGAGCTAGTCAGTCTCGGTTTTTTGGACCCTGCTTTGGCTGACAAATTAAAGGAGCTTGCCGGGTTGCGTAATGTGATTGCTCATATGTACTGGGATGTCGATTACAGTCAACTGTATGATTTTCTCAGTGATCTGGAGTGCGTGCAAGATTTTCGTGGGATGGTTTTAAAGCTTTTGGATAACCGGTAATCGTGGAAAGCGTGAAAATTGAAGACATAAAGGCTACAGCCGTAAAGACCTTTAAGAAAGATAAACGTGTTACTTTACGCCTATACGATCATGATTACCAAGGGATTCAAAAGAAAGCTATGGAGATGGGTATTCCATACCAAACACTCATTTCCGGGATAATCCATCGCTATGTAGAAGGGGATTTAGTACCTTAGTGGTAATTTTCTTGTTTTTTCTGGCAGGAAATCAAAAAGGTGAAATATTTTTAAATAGTTACACGCAGCTGTTAAGGTACTTATACCCCTCAGGGGGGTACTGAAAATAGTCCAGGACCTTTAAAAATTCCTGATTATAACGGATTTGGGGGAGGAAAGCCTTGCACCATTTTTTGTAACTGCCTGATGGGTGGCATGGACAAACTTGTTTGTCCGTGCAAAAAACGTCAATGCAAAGTGAGGAAAGAA
>JAYEJK010000328.1:0-2513 GCA_034660535.1 Thermodesulfobacteriota bacterium
TTCCATGTGCGCCGTTTTCGGGTTTCCGCCTACAAGGGGATTAAATCGCAGTCACGTTTTGTATGGGTCGCTTCGGAGAACGAGATTATCCTGCCCCCCGGTGGCAGCGAGCCGCGCCTGTTGCTCAGTAATCGTTCACAGGCCCTCCATCTGAACGCGCCCAACGGAAGTGCCCTTGGGGTGCGATCAGCCCGTCTCACATATTACTTATATAGTGAGCCGAACTGCTAGCGCCCATATGGAGCGCCTGAGAACGATTACATTCTTAAGGAGTCTGCAAAATATGGGGCACCTCTGAACGGTTACGTTGCTCAAGAACGAGTCGAAGGGAAGTAGCAGACGGCTCCGAGAGAGACGCTAGGAGGCTGTCCGAGAATGCCCTTTTTCCCCAACTCTTGGTTATTTCCAAAAAATAATGCTCGTAATATCACACATATGACTGCGCTTATTGTAACTTCTCAATAAGTGGTGGTAAGTTATACTGGATTCCGGCTGACTGCATGCCGGAATGACGGCCACAAAGCCGGCAATCGTCATTCCCGCATGCTTTTAGCGGGAATCCAGGAAGTGTTGGTTTTATGAAAATGCCTCGATTTGAGAAAAAATTGCTATTCTCGGACAACATCCTAGTATCATAAGCCCGGCTCATAAATCAAAAATCACCAAATCAGAATCCAAATCAAAAATCAGACAAATCAGCAATCTATATGAACACATTCGATTTAAAAATAGTAAAATCTGTCTATGGCGGTTCCGGGCTTGGATTTTATGATAAAAGGGCTGTATTTGTTCCTTTTGCTCTTGCTGATGAACTTGTAAAGGTAGAGGTGACATCTGAAAAGAAGGATTACGCCTTTGCAAATATAGTTGAAATACTTGAGTCTTCGGAAAAGAGGATTGAGCCGAAGTGCTGTAATTTTGAACTTTGTGGAGGCTGCGACTATCTTCACATTGATTATGATGAAGAGTTGTCGATAAAACAGAAGATCCTGACAGACAGCCTTGTAAGAATTGCAAAAATTGACAATAACAATATCCCTGCAATTGATATTGTTTTTAGCAACAGATATCAATACAGGTCTCACGCTTCAGTTAAAAACAATAAAGACGGCAAAACAGGTTTCTACCAAAAGGGAACAAACGAGCTTGTTGCTTTCCCATCAAACGGATGCATGCTTCTCTCAAAGGCGCTGGCGGAAATATTTGTTCAACCTTACTATTCGGGACATAAAGAGTTTAAGACTGCAATCGGGTGCGATAGTAAGGCTCGCTTCTCCTTTAATGAAAATGCAGTAATAAAAGAAATAATAAACGGTTTATCTTACAATCGGGATATAAATTGTTTTTTCCAGGTTAATCTTTTTTTGCGGTCTAAAATGATGGAGATAGTAAGAGAATACGCAGCATTAAACAAAAATGACAATTTTCTCGATCTCGGCTGCGGAGTCGGCTTCTTTTCTTTGTATCTTTCGAAAGATGCAGATTTCGGAATTGGCGTTGATATTGATAGAGAATGCATAATATGGGCTCTGAAAAACAGAGAGGCCAACAAAATCGAAAATCTTGAATTTATACAATCCTCCGCTTCTTCTCTAAGCCCTGGCAACTTTAGTCCTGGTGTGATTATTACTGACCCTCCAAGAGCCGGCCTTTCCAAAAAGGCCAGGTATGTCATTAGCGCAATTCATCCACAGAAACTGGTGTATGTCTCATGTAATCCTTCAACCTTCTCAAGGGACGCAAAGGATTTCATAAAAGCCGGGTATAAACTGGAACGGTTGACATTGATAGATATGTTTCCTTCAACATATCACATAGAATTGATTTCACTTTTTGTAAGGGTCTGGAAAGAAATAACTTGGGTAATTCCGATCCGAAATGTGTTGCAGATTTAGTCGGTTTGATATTCACGAAACCGCAAGCGTAGCAGGGCTACGGTGAGGATTTCGGGGATGTCAAACCGGCTAAAAGTGTGATACAGTTCGGAAACGGAAAATCCAAGTTATTTCTTTCCAGACCCTTAGGATCGGCAAGTTTGCCGGCAATGGGCCAAGTCTCTGGCTGCGCATGCAGCAAGCATATGATTTGTGGTATGCTGAGCATAGAAAGGGGTCAGCCCTTGACATTGGACAAATTGAATAGTAAAGTCCTCTCTCAAGAATAAGGAGGGGAATATACTTATGGCACGGCCATTGCGGATTGAATACGAAGGGGCCTTTTACCATGTAACAGCCCGGGGAAATGAGCGCAGAAGGATATATTATTCCAAAGCAGATTATGAAAAATTCAAGGCTTATTTGGAAGGGGCGCAGGAGAAGTATGGCTATCTGCTTCACTGTTATGTGCTTATGACCAATCATTATTTATGTGGAGCTCCACATAAGACGTGTAATGTGAAGTTCCGGATTATGTGAAGTTAGTTTCCTTTATTTTACAATTCCCCCTCTCCTCCTCCCTTATTTCCCTATTTGTCAACAAATCACTGCACATAATTGTTGCTCTTTGGCAAGGTT
>JAYEJK010000329.1:0-2475 GCA_034660535.1 Thermodesulfobacteriota bacterium
GATAATTCTTTCCTCACTTTGCATTGACGTTTTTTGCACGGACAAACAAGTTTGTCCATGCCACCCATCAGGCAGTTACAAAAAATGGTGCAAGGCTTTCCTCCCCCAAATCCGTTATAATCAGTTTCTTTCCAGACCCTAAAGGCGCTAAACGCAGCAAAAAACGCTTTGTTAACAAGCTTGAGATCTTCTCGCACCTTAATATCGAATTAGAAACACACCTTAACACACTGTCTCATTTTTGGGGTCCCACTATAGAAAATATTTTCGTGAAGGTACTAAAGATTTTTGCGGCTTTAAAATTGACCATGGTCGACGACCATGATATGATGCATATTGATCTTTTGCTTATAAGGAGGTAAAAATGACTCAAAAAGACGTGATCACAATTTCACAATTTAAGGCCACTTGTCTTGGTGTACTCGACAATGTAAAACGCACCGGTCAATCGATCCTGGTCACCAGGCACGGGAAACCGATCGCCATGATTGGTCCGCCTCCACCGCCTGAAAAGACAAAATCATGGCTTGGTTCTTTCAAGTCTAAGGGGAAAATATGCGGTGACATTGTCTCTCCGGTTGTACAAAAAAATGAATGGAGTGTTTTTAATGAATAATTTTTTGCTGGACACTCATATTTTTTTATGGAGTTTGCTGGAGCCGAATCGATTGCTAAAGAATGTTGCCAAAGAATTGGACGACCCGGACAATGAAATATGGCTATCACCTATAACGACCTGGGAAACCATTATCTTGTCCGAGAAAGGCCGTATCGTACTTGACGACAATCCTGTTGCATGGATGAAAAATGCCTTGGACACTCTGCCATTACGAGAAGCTGCATTGAACCATGAAGTTGCCAGGCAAAGCAGGGTGATTCAACTACCGCATCAGGATCCGGCCGACAGGTTTATTGCCGCTTCAGCCCTGGTCTATGGTTTAACCCTGGTGACTGCTGACCGGAATTTAATTAATGGGGCAAAAAAATTTCAGGTCCTCCCAAATTTAAAAGAAGGAGCGAGCCCTTAACCTATGTTTCCTGACCAGACATATGCCGTGGTTCTCAAAGTAACGGATCATGGTGAATCAGACAAAATTGTCACCTTCTACTCTCCAATCCGGGGCAAACTAACAGGCATAGCTAAAGGCGCTAAACGCAGTAAAAAACGCTTTGTCAACAAACTTGAGATCTTCTCGCACCTTAATGTCACATATGTTGAAAAGGGCCGCAGCACTCTGGTGCGCATCGACCAGGCCGAACTTATTGTATCTTTCCCGTCACTTAGAAAAAATTATAAAAGGTATACCGCAGCCTCCCTGATCTGCGAACAAATGCTTTACTGGATCAAAGAAAACGACGGGGACAAGGAACTGTTTAATCTGCTCATCTGGGCGCTGGAAAGCCTTGAAAACGGAAAATCCATTATTGGAACCGTAATCCTTTTCCATATCCGGATGTTTACGATTCTTGGTTTTCAACCACGGATATCAGGATGCATCCACTGCGGGAGGGCGGATCATGAGGGCGCGCCATACCGTTTCAATATGGGCAGGAGCGATCTGATCTGTAAAAAATGCGGAAGCGATGCCGGGATTCAGGGAACCCTTATCTCTATAAATACAGTCAAGCTTCTCGAAAAGGCACAGGAACTGCCCTTGCATAAGCTGGGAAGACTGAAGTTCTCAACCGGCCCGGCAAAAGAAGCCATCGCCTTATTAAAAGGCTACGGTCGCCATCTTCTACAGCGAGAAACCCACTCCTGGAAAGCTTTCGAACGTCTATTGGAATCATGAAAGAAATGAAGAAAAGAAATAAGAAGAAATGTAAGTAAGAAGGGGACGTCCTTAAATAAGTAAATAACTATTCAATCCATTAGCAGTTATTTACTTATTTAAGGACGTCCCCAAAGTTCTCGTATTACTGATCTGCCTGAATTTGACATGGCCAGCCAATTAAAAAATGAAGAAGACATCGCCGCCTATGTGACCATGGTCATTGAGGAAGGCGATGCCGCCGAGCTTGCCCATGCACTAGGAGTCGCCGCCAAGGCACGCGGAATGAGCGAAATTGCGCAGGCCACAGGTATTACAAGAGAAGCGCTGTACAAGGCGCTCAAGCCAAATGCCAAACCACGATTTGACACTATAAACCGAGTGTGTGCCGCCCTTGGCGTTCGCTTGGTGGCACAACCTGTTCGCTCGCATTGAGTTAACATGAGTAAACAGACTTATTGATGATTATCTTTCTAAAAAACATACCGTAAAAGCACACATTGACGTTGAGATAGTAAACTTTAGCCAAGCAGTAGCATAACCATCTGCCGCACTTGACCGCAGAAGCCGTGTCGCTTTAGTGCCTTAGCGGTAATTTTCTTGTTTTTTGTACCCCTCAAGGGGGTACTGAAATGAGTGGCAGAAAAACTTCGAAGTTATATGTGACGCCTGCGGTGCCGCATGTTTTAAGGCACTTATACCC